>CAUZSH010000039.1:0-18458 GCA_963582935.1 Gammaproteobacteria bacterium | reverse complement strand
ATCATGTGATTCTCCTTATGCTACTTTTTGTTGCGGTTGAAAGATTAAGTGATTGATCACTTCATGTAGATCAATCGGGTTAATGCTTGTATATTTTTTTATTATTTTGGAGTTTAATAACCCTGCTTTACGGCATACCACTTTAAAGCCTTTGCGATCCACTGATACCTGAATGCGAAGCTTGTTACTCAATTTTTGTGAGCAAAATGACACGCCATTATCTTCATTCTGAATCTTGTTCACACCCCAATACCAGAACTCTGGTGCTGAAGTCATAAAACCCATTATATACTTTGATTCAATCATGATTTATCCCCCTCTATTATTTCTATTTTCACAGCAATATTTTAAGTCTATGCTGCAATTTAATAGTTGTCAAAAAAGCACTAACCTACTGTTTATATTGGTTTTTATTTAATGGTTTGTTATCGCAACCCATTAATTTGTCATGCTTTCTTTACCTGTATCGTCCTTCAATTTATTTTAAAGTATTTGTGTTATTTGACTTATTTGTTATCGGCTAATATTCTCGGCCATCTATCATGTATTTCTGTATCAGTCGGGGCTATGGTGACGACATATACCCTAATCTCATGGTTGTTTCTGGCAATAAGTCCTTGAATGAAACTACCCTCTGTAACCGTAAACCAATGACTTGCGCCTGTGGCTTGATCTTTCTCCATAAATTCATCAATACTCAACTTTACAGGTACTGGAAAATACTTATCCCAAACGCCATTTTCAATGCTGTCTAATCTCGCCCAACCACCTAATGGCAGCCCACCTTTCTGCTCTTTGCGTCTACCCCAGGGAATCAATTTATTTTCACATCCTTTCATCTTGACGGGCAGTGTCGATTTAGGATTCGGGAAATAGGTTTTGATTAATTTTTCTTCATGCATAAACATCACACCACCACACATATCAGCCCTTACTGTAGAAAGGTTTTATCGAAACGTACGCCTTGATAAATCCCTTGCACTGAGATCTTATCAATTGGGTACACTTGGGTTTCTAGATCAATATTATGAGGGATAAGCGACACGGTGTTATTGCTATTGACCTTAAACTCTTTAATGGTGGCCTCTCTGTTATCAATCAATGCCACCACAATCTGACCATCACGTGCAATTTCTTGTTTTTTTATCAGCACTAGGTCGCCATCAATAATGCCACACTCTTTCATGGAGTCACCTGAGATTTGTAATAGGTACTGATTAGGCGCATCAATCAAGGAATGTACATCAATACTCTCTAACACCTCATAGGCATCTAATGGTTGCCCTGCTGCCACCTTCCCGACCAATGGCAAAGTAAACTGCTGCCCAATGAGTTCAACAGACTTACGTTTTCCTTCTGGAATTCTAATATGGCCTTTTGACTGCAAACCTTTTACATAACGAACAATACTGCTTCGGTTAGACAGACCCATTGCTTGCGCCATATCATCATAGGTAGGTGAGTAACCTTTTTCAGTAATGAAATACTCAATCACATTTAATAATTTCTGTTCGTTTTTGGTCATAGTCATTGTGTGCTATCATTGATTATGTTTTCTATATGTTTGCATTATAGGGGGATTATGTTTTATTTTGCAAACAATGTTGCAACTATTTTGTGTTTTAATTTTTGCTATCGCAAAGAATGCTTTAATATAGGACTTGAAACACAATTAAAAGATAATGTGCATAGCACCATAAGAGAAAACACATGTCAGTCTTTTACTGCCCAGACACTAAAGCAGAATGGCCAACAGCCGTTTGCCTCATTGATATGATGGCTTTTTTCCCATCTGTTGAGCAATTAGACGACCCCTCTATTCGTGGTAGACCTGTTGCTGTCACCAATGGCTCTGCTGGCTCCACCATTATTAGTTGCTCCTATGAAGCAAGAGAATTTGGTATTCTCACTGGAACTAAAATGAAGGCAGGGTTATTAATGTGTCCCGAGTTGATACACCGCCCTTCTCGCCCTGAGCGTTATGCTGAAATATCAGCGAGAATCATGACGGCTTTAAATGATGAAATTAGCCCTGACCAGGAAATCTTTAGCATTGATGAAAGTTTTTTAGACCTCAAAGGTGTTCTAAATTACTTTGGATCTGTCCAAGCCATTGCAGATAAAATCCGTAAAACAGTTTATGAAGCCAGTGATGGACTGCGCTGTTCAATTGGTATCAGCAGCGGCAAGTTGACTGCAAAATATTGCGCCAAACTTAACAAAGGTGGCACAACGATTATCACACCCGATAAAATTAAAGACCATATTGCTTCCTGCCCCGTAGGTGAAATTTGTGGTATTGGCAAAAAAACAGAACGCTATCTCAAAGAATCTGGTGCAAAAGTGTGCGGTGATTTAAGAAAGCTTCCCATGTCCACCCTCTCCAACAAGTACGGCAACAATGGCAGACGGCTTTATTTGGTCTGCACAGAAGGCGTTGACCCCTATCCTGTTGTTACGGAACAACCAGACTCAAAAAGTATGGGGCATTCCAAAGTATTACCACCTGCCACGACTGATAAGAATCTCGTTCGAGGCATTATGCGGCGATTGACTGAAAGACTCGCCAGCAGATTACGCCGTAATGAGCTACTCAGCAACCATTTTAAAATTGAATTCAAAACAGATATGGGCTGGGTATCACAAAAATACCCTTTGATGCCTGCCACGCAGGAAACGGCTGTTATCTGGGCGCTAGTAGCCAAACATTTTACACAATGGCATGGTGATCCTTTATATCAAGTTGGCGTTACGGCCATTAGCTTATCCAGCACTCAGGAACCTCAACAATTAAACTTATTTTCAGATACGGATAAGACACAGGAATCCAATAAAAAAATAGATTCACTCAAAGATCAGATCAATAAAAAGTTTGGAAAGTATTCCGTACAATCTGCGGCTGAATTACTATCCACTGATGCCAATATGGTGCCCGTGATCAGCTTTAATTATCAACCTAAAGGCTCTAAAAACAGCTTGTAATTATATTAACCTTAAATCACCTATAGCTAAAACTTTTTATGCTTCATCCAAATCATCTATTTCGGTCACTGCGGTGGTTTGTGTTGATTGCTTATGTTCTTCTCTGTGTTGTTTGACACTATTATTGATGCGGTCAATAAGTGAGCTATCGACAACGCTTTGAACACGTTCTACTTTTGAAATACTTATCCCAGACGCCATTTTCAATGCTGTCTAATCTCGCCCAACCACCTAATGGCAGCCCACCTTTCTGCTCTTTGTGTCTACCCCAGGGAATAAATTTATTTTGGTTAAGGAAATAGGGTGTTTTTAGGCGCAGATTTAAGCCCAAAGTTAACAGAAAGAAATGCCAGAATTGCACAAACTGGCAAGAAAAGTAGTGCAAAATAGTAGTTTTCAATAATTTCTATATTAGGAAGCAGTGTTATCGGTGAATCTGGTAGCCAATAAATAAAGAGGCCAAAAATAATTTGTCCTAAAAATCCACCCAAGACAAGAATTGTATTGTTAATGGATACGGCAAGGGCAGTTAATCCAGATGGTGTCGCTGATGATATAATACTAAAACCTAGAGCTATTCCCGCAGTTGCGATACCACATAAGCATGCAGTGGCGACCAGAAGTCCTGAAGAAAATGGTATAGGTATAATAAAAAATAATAGGGTGACTACATTCACTGCCGCAAGTATTTTAATAACTTTGCTACATTGTTTTTGAGTTTTGATAAAAAAACTGATCACAATGCTTGATAGCATATAAGATATCCAAAAAAATTGTACAATTCCCAGAGAGTTATTGGCTGTATAATGATGCATATTGACGAAATAATTTTTGGCCCAGTAACCCGCAAATGCCATTATGATCATCCAGGTAAAAAAAGTATATGAGTAAACAGATAGCAATGTCCTGTTATGAAAAATAAGGTAACATTTCTTAAAAAAAGGGTAGTATCTCGCATGATATTTTTTGATAGGTTTGTATAGTGAAATAATGACGATAGAGGCAAAAAGTATTAAGGAGATAATAATAACCATAAATAAAAAAGAGCCGTTCCAGCCGAAATTCTCAAACACAAAACTATAGGCTCGTGTTGATAGAACGGCCCCTAAAGAAGAAGATACAGAAACTAAGGCGATAAAAAAAGTACGACGGCGTATAGAAAATACTCTTGATGCTATATAGATTGACGCAAGAAAAGCAATTGAGCATCCAATTCCAGTCATGACTCTTCTAATAGCAAGAGTTTCAGGGCTAGGATAAATCCAAAAAACAATAATGCCTAATAAGGTGATGCTGATATAGATAGGTAATATTTTAACACCATATTTATCTAGTAAAATACCATTTGGGATTTGCATTACTGCATAGGCTATAAAAAACAGACTTGTAATATAAACAATGAAACTAGGAGTTAAATTAAGGAGTTGATGGATTTTTTGGCTTTCAGATTGTGGTGAAATTTGAAGGAAAAAGGCGAGGCAAGTA
This sequence comes from Gammaproteobacteria bacterium, assembly GCA_963582935.1. Taxonomy (GTDB): domain Bacteria; phylum Pseudomonadota; class Gammaproteobacteria; order Francisellales; family Francisellaceae; genus CAUZSH01. The sequence continues at coordinate 13,991 of CAUZSH010000039.1, read as the reverse complement.
AAGCTTAAGCAGACAAAATACAAAAAATACCTGAGCATAAAATACCTTTGTGATTAGAAGTAAAAGGATACAGTGATAATTACTAACTATAGATGAGCATAAAATAAACACAAAGGAGGTTTAAATTTTTTCTGCCCAACTGCAGAAAAAATTTAAGAAAATAGGGTAACGGGGGTTGCTTTATTCCAAAGCGATTGCTAGCTTAAAGGTCATACACAATGATTTGTTTAGCCATACAAGCTATGACATAAAGGGGCAGAAGATGTTATTTATTTTAAAACTCGTCAATATCATTCGCCCAATTATTCTGGTGGTCCTCGTGATTACCGGGAGGTGTCGGTTTTTGGTTTAAGTGAAAGCATAAAAATCAAAACCCGCACTTCGAGAGAGATGCGGGTTTTTTTTTGCCATGACAAAAGTGTTATAAGGTAAGCGAAGTAAGGAACAAAATTAAGCTGGTGGAAGGAGTAGGCATCATGGAAATAACAGGGTCACAGGCCATTGTTAAATCGTTAATCAAAGAAGGTGCAGAACTTATTTTCGGTTACCCTGGGGGGGCGATTATGCCAACCTATGATGCGCTGTATGATGTACAAGATCAGTTGCATCACGTTCTTGTTCGACATGAACAGGGGGCAATTCATGCGGCTGTGGGTTATGCCAGAGTCACTGGTAAGGTAGGTGTTTGCATAGCAACCTCCGGTCCAGGTGCTACAAACTTGATTACGGGTATTGCAGACGCATTAATCGATTCTATTCCCGTAGTTTGTATTACAGGACAAGTCTTTAGCACTTTGTTGGGATCAGATGCTTTTCAAGAAGCTGATATTATTGGTATCAGTGTGCCTGCAACTAAGTGGAATTATCAGATTACGGATGCGGATGAAATTCCGGCTGTTTTTGCAAAAGCTTTTGAGATCGCTAGAAGTGGTAAGCCTGGGCCTGTTTTGATTGATGTGACCAAAGATGCACAAGCTGGAATAATGAAATATCTAGAGGCAAAACCTAATCCAAAAGCAAGATGGTTGAGAAAGGCGCTTATCAATGATTCAGAAGTTAAAAAAGCAGCACAAATTATCAATGACGCTAAGCAACCTATTTTAATCGTAGGTCATGGCGTGATGATTTCAGGTGCTGAGAATGAAATAATGGCGCTGGCTGAAAAAACCAATATGCCGGTCGTGAGTACTTTACTCGGCTTGTCTGCTTTTCCTGTGAAGCATCCATTATATAAAGGCATGTTAGGCATGCATGGTAATTATGCAGCCAATGTCTTATGTAATCAGGCGGATGTGGTGATTGCGGTTGGGATGCGCTTTGATGATCGTGTGACGGGCAATTTATCCAATTACTTAAATGATGCCAAAATTATTCATATTGAGGTGGATCAAGCGGAAATAGATAAAAATGTTCGTGCGGAGGTGGGTATACTTGCGGATGCCAAAGAAGCTCTGCAAAAATTGATCCCACATATTGCTGAGGCAGCATATCCTGCATGGCATCAAGTTTTTGGAGAACATCACCAAAAAGAGATTGATATGGTGATTTTAAAAGAAACAAAACCAAAATCCGGTCAAATCAAAATGGCAGAGGCTGTGGCATTGCTTTCACAAAAAACGAATGGCGAAGCGATTATCGTTACAGATGTAGGACAACATCAAATGATTTCCGCACGTTATTATGAATTCAAAAAAACCAACTCACATCTCACTTCAGGTGGTTTGGGTACGATGGGGTTTGCTTTGCCAGCGGCCATTGGCGCTAAAATGGGTGCGCCTGATCGAGAAGTGATTGCCATTGCGGGTGATGGAGGTTTTCAAATGAATATTCAGGAGCTTGCTGTGTTGAAGCAAGAGGGTGTCGCGCTGAAAATGGTTATTTTAAACAATGGCTACTTAGGGATGGTGCGTCAATGGCAAGAGTTATTTTTTGAAAAGCGCTATTCTTTTACCAAAATATTGAGCCCAGACTTTGTGGCCGTGGCAAAAGGGTATGGGTTAGATGGACGCAGTGTGAGCACTCGTCAAGAATTAAGCAGTGCCTTTGATGAAATGTTGGCATCAAAAGAAGCTTTTTTATTAGAAATAACGGTTGAACAGCAGGAGAATGTTTTTCCGATGGTGCCTACGGGCATGTCAATCAGTGATACAAAACTTAGTTATGGGGAAACGTAATGGAAATGATCTATTTTTTATCAATGACCACGGACAATACCTTATGTGTATTACAAAGAATTGCGTCTGTGTTTTCACGTCATCGAATCAACATTGAACAAATGAGCATCTTTGAGACTAAACGAAAAGGTATTTCACATTTCAGTATCGTGATACATTGTGAGCAAGATAAAATTGATAAAGTGATGAAGCAGCTACGACGGATTATTGAAGTGATTGATATTCAGATTTCAAATCAAATATCACTTTCAATTGAAGATGACCACGAACAAAAAATTGCATAAAAAGATGAAATAAATTGAAAAATAATTAAAAACAGCTGATTGATAAGGAGACATAACAATGGGCACAATGACATTTGGAACAACAGAAGAAAAAGTAGTCACGCGTGAGGAATTTCCCTTAGAAAAGGCACGTGATGTACTTAAAAATGATGTGATCGCTGTATTGGGATATGGTGTGCAAGGTCCAGCTCAAGCATTAAATTTGAGAGACAACGGCTTTACGGTCATTATTGGTCAGCGTAAGAAGTCTGCTTCTTGGGATAAAGCCATTACAGATGGATGGGTTGAGGGAGAAACGTTATTTCCCCTAGAAGAAGCTTGTGAAAAAGGCACTATCATTTGTAATTTGTTATCAGATGCAGGGCAAATTGCTCAGTGGCCAATGGTAGAAAAGCACCTTACTGAGGGCAAAACCTTGATGTTTTCACATGGGTTTGGGATTACCTATAAAGATAGAACTCATATTATCCCAGCAAAAAATATAGATGTTTTTTTGGTAGCACCTAAGGGTTCTGGTACTTCTTTAAGATCATTATTTTTAGCGAATAAGGGCCTAAATTCTAGTTTTGCTGTTTTCCAAGATGCTACAGGAAAAGCAACAGAAAGAGCCATTGCTTATGGCATTGGTGTGGGTTCTGGTTATTTGTTTGAAACAACGTTTAAGCGTGAAGTGTATAGTGATTTGACGGGTGAACGTGGCGCATTGATGGGCGCCATTGCCGGTTTGTTTGAAGCGCAATATGAGGTGCTAAGAGCTAAAGGACACTCCCCTAGTGAAGCCTTTAATGAAACAGTAGAAGAAGCAACACAATCCTTATACCCATTAATTGGTCAAAATGGGATGGATTGGATGTATGCTAATTGTTCGACAACAGCACAGCGAGGTGCGTTAGATTGGTTGCCTAAATTCAAAGAAGCGGTTTTACCGATCTTTAATGATTTATATACTGAGGTGAGCACAGGTCGTGAAGCACAGCGCACTATTGATAAAAACAGCCATGAAGGCTATCGTGCTGAACTAGAAATAGAACTGAAAGAAATGCATGATCGTGAAATCTGGAAAGTCGGGCGTGCAGTGAGAAGTTTGCGCCCTGAAACTGAAGACTCTTAGAGGTTTAGTCACTTCGGAGTTTTAATGATAAGTAAGATTAAATAGAGACCCAATTCATAGCCTGAATTAGTGATAAATTAGGCTGGAATTGGGTTTTAAGTTTATGAGAGAATCACCGATAAAGAGACCCTTATTTTATGTACCAATTACTCGATTTTGAAACAAAAAAACCGATGACAACAGATGACTTTGTTTTTACAGGCGAAGATTCTCCTTGGGAAGTTAAAATGGATATGGAGGCGATCAAGAAAAAAATTAACCTTGATTATTTCACCTCAGCAGCCCCTTGTCTTTCAAAATACTTGGCCCTAATGCCTATTCAAAATCCGGCTAATTTTGTTTCTTTGCGTGAAACGGCTACCCCTTTGATGAAGAGTAAGGTGTTGGGAAAACAGCTTGGGATTGATCTATATTTTAAAGTTGAAGGAAAAAACCCAACAGGATCTTTTAAAGACCGTGGCTCTGCCGTCGATATTACGGTCGCAAAAGAAATGGGCGCAAAGGGCGTAATATTAGCCTCAACAGGCAATATGGCAGCCTCTTGTTCTTGTTATGCTGCTGCTGCTAAGATACCTTGTTTTATCGTGGTGCCTGAAGGGGTGTCCATGTCTAAATTAGCACAAGTGATTTCATTTGGCGGTAAGATTGTTCAGGTGAAAGGTACTTATAATGATGCGGCAGACCTTGCCTATAAGTTGGCTAAAAAAATGGGGTTTTATTTGGCTGGGGATTATGCTTTTCGAGTGGAAGGTCAAAAAACAGGTGCTTTTGAAATTATTGATCAAATGCTTTTTCAAGTGCCAGATAGTGTGATTATTCCTATTGGGTGTGGCACAAATATGACTGCCTATGCACGTGGGTTTGATGAATACGAACAATTAGGGTTGATTACAAAAAAACCGAAATTGATTGGGGTTCAAGCAACGGGCGCAAAAGCCTTGGTAAATAGTTACCGCAAAAACCTTAAAAAAATTGAACCGACACAAACCTGTGATACTTTTGCAACGGCGATTGCTGTGCCTAATCCCATTGATGGCGCAAAAGCGCTAGCAGGTATTTATGCCTCAGGTGGAGATGCCGGAGATGTGACCGATACGGAAATGCTAGAGGCGCAATATATCTTATCAACACAAGAAGGTTTATTTGTTGAAAGTGCTTCAGCGGCAACAGTCGCTTATTTGTTGAAAAAGGCAAAATCAGGGAAGCTTAAAAATGAAACGGTTGTCTGTGTACTTTCAGGCGATGGTTTAAAAGATCCAAGTGTGGTGATTAAGGCGGCGATACAACCTCCGACGATTTATCCTAAAGTGGATGAATTTATGAAGCTGTTTGACAGCAAATTTTTTGATAACAAAACCATGGTGTTTTTTGAAAAAGATCAAGTGATCTTCACTAGTATGCCTACAACTACCAAGATAAAATCTGAATTAGGTCGTTTGTTTGGACCACATTATGACGATCGATTTGTGCTAAAAATTGAAAGAATTTTAAGTAGCTTTATACAAAAAGGAAAAGCGATTACGATTTCGGATTTTCAAGATATTGTTCAAGATGCGAGAGAAACTTTAAATGGTAATAAGCCTATGGACTTTCATGTGAAAGACTTTAAAGTTTGTACCGCCATGAATCAAATATCTGATGCAGAAGTGACGGTGATGATTTCAGATACAGAGTATCGTGCAGAACACAGCGGTGTAGGTCCCGTGGATGCGGTAATTCAAGCGCTTTGCAAAGCTTGCCCGAATGAGATCTCCTTCAAGCTTACAGATTACCAAGTTAAAATGCGGAGCCAAGGGGTGGACGCAGCGGTTTATGTCGAGCTGAAACTGTTAAAGGATGGCTTTGCATCAGAAGGACATGCAGCCTCTCCTGATATTATTCAAGCCTCTGTTGAAGCCTTTCAAGATGCTTATAATGCTTGTGTTTAAACAAAAAAAATCAATTACACCTTAATTTATAGGAAATATCATGAAAGATAATCTTAATCACTTCAGTCAAGTTTTGACACAAGATAAAACCCAGGGTGCTTCTCAAGCCATGTTATACGGCACAGGCTTAAAAGATGCCGATATGAAAAAGGCACAGGTGGGCATTGCCAGTGTTTGGTATGAGGGCAATACCTGCAATATGCACTTGAATCAATTGGCATACTTTGTCAAAGAGAGTGTGACCAAAGCGAATCTTGTGGGGATGCGTTTTAATACCATTGGTGTGAGCGATGGGATATCCATGGGCACAGATGGCATGAGTTATTCCTTACAATCTCGTGACTTGATTGCCGATTCTATTGAAACAGTGATGAGCGCACATTGGTATGATGCTTGTATCTCTATTCCAGGTTGCGATAAAAATATGCCGGGTTGTATGATTGCTATGGGTCGATTAAACCGCCCTGCTTTTATGATTTATGGTGGCACAATACAGGCGGGCGTGGTGCGTGGAAAGCCTGTGGATATTGTCACCGCATTTCAAAGTTATGGTGCTTGCTTAGCGGGATCTATTAGTGAAGATGAGCGTAAAGAAACGGTTAAGAAAGCATGCCCTGGTGCTGGCGCTTGTGGTGGGATGTATACCGCAAACACTATGGCGTGTGCTATTGAAGCTTTGGGAATGTCATTGCCTTATAGTTCATCAACGCCTGCGACAGATCCTGCAAAACAAATAGAGTGTGAGCAAGCAGGAGACACCATTAAGAATCTATTGAAACTTGATTTAAAGCCACATGACATTATGACCAAACAAGCGTTTGAAAATGCGATTGTGGTGATTATGGTGATGGGGGGATCCACTAATGCTGTGTTACACCTCATTGCTATGGCGCGTGCGGTTGGGGTTGATTTAACTTTGGCAGACTTTCAGCGCATCACAGATAAAACGCCATTATTGGCAGACTTTAAACCCAGCGGGCAGTTTGTGATGGCAGATTTACATGCGATTGGTGGTACGCCTGCGGTGATGAAAATGCTTTTGAAAAATGGTATGTTGCACGGTGATTGCATGACGGTAACGGGCTACACTCTTGCTGAAAATTTGGCAGATTTACCCGGGCTACCCGAAGGGAATCCAATTATTCATCCTCTTGATCAACCTCTGAAAGCAACAGGCCATTTGCAGATTTTAAAAGGAAGTTTGGCACCAGATGGCTCGGTGGCAAAAATTACGGGTAAAGAAGGGGAATTTTTTTCAGGCACCGCTAACTGTTTTGATTCTGAAGAGGTGATGTGTGAAGCGTTAATTCAAGGACGTATTCAAAAAGGAGAGGTGATTGTCATCCGTTACGAGGGGCCGAAAGGAGGACCTGGGATGCCTGAAATGCTTAAACCAACGTCACTGATTATGGGTGCGGGTTTGGGTGCTGATGTGGCATTGATTACCGATGGTCGTTTTTCCGGAGGATCACATGGCTTTATTGTGGGGCATGTGGCCCCTGAGGCGCAGGAAGGTGGGCCGATTGCTTTGGTGCAAAATGGCGATCAGATCACGATTGATGCGGTAAAAAACATTATTAATATAGACGTATCTGATGCAGAGCTTGCTATGCGTAAGGCACAATGGCACCAGCCTGATTTCAAAGCTAAGCGTGGTGCGTTGCATAAGTATATCAAAAGCGTTTCCTCCGCATCCCTGGGTTGTGTGACAGATGAATAAAATGGTAGAACTTTAAGATTATCTTTTAGCCATATTTATGTTACCTTTCTTTTTTAAAGATACAATGTTTATTTATTAATAGGATACCAACAATGGAAACAACAGATTTTATTTGGCACAACGGGAAATTTGTCCCATGGAATGAAGCACAAGTTCATGCTTTAACACATACACTTCATTATGGTGGTGGTGCTTTTGAGGGGATTCGTTTTTATAAAACAGAAAATGGTCCTGCTATTTTTAGATTAGAAGAGCATATAGATCGCTTATTCTATTCTTCTGAAACAATAGGGATGGAATTACCTTATACGCGTGAAGAATTAAAAGATGTCATGATTGAGTTGGTGGCGATGAATCATATTGATCAAGGCTATATTCGTCCTTTAAGTTATTATGGCTATGGCAAGGTGGGTGTGAATCCTCTTGGCAATCCTGTTGAGATGATGATTGCTTGTTGGCCATGGGGCGCGTATTTGCCACATGATCGCGTGGATATTAAAACCAGTAAATATATTCGAGTGCATCCACGTTCAACCGTTGCAGATGCAAAGCTGTGTGGACATTATTTAAATGGTATTCTTGCTTCTTTAGAGCTTCGTGGCACACATTATCATGAGTCTTTATTTCTTGATTTTGAAGGAAATATTGCAGAAGGCGCAGGTGAAAATCTTTTTATGGTGAAAGATGATGTAATTTATACGCCAAGTCTTGGTAATATTTTAGCAGGCATTACCCGTGAGACGATTATGGAAATCTTGGGCGATATGGGATTTGAAGTCGTAGAAACAACGATTACGCTTGAAGAAGCTTATGCTGCAGATGAAATATTCTTTACAGGCACGGCGGCTGAAGTGACACCAGTGCGTTCCATTGATGATCATATTATCGGCAATGATGAAATGGGGCCTGTTTCCGCGAAGGTTAAAAAGTTTTATCATGCGCTTATTCGGGGGCAATTGCCAAAGTATCAACATTACCTAACAATGGTTAATAACTCAAAATAGATGGACAATATCCTACAAAGATTCAGATTTTGACCTATATCTTGTTGGCGTAACCTTTGACATAATGCCCTCATCGGTCAGGGAGACTGGTAGGGAAGCATAGGGATACAGGATGTATCTAGACAAGAAGTCGCAATCTAAGGATTGATTGCATCGGTCAGGATGACCATTGGGGGAGGCGGCATGATGCCAGAGATACTCAAGGATGAGTAAAAGCCTACTTTTAAATACCCTTAAATTCTATGATATCTAAAATTTATCCTAATTTAAATAAATTCAGAAAGCTTAAGTGCTTTCCTATAAGTTTAAACTAAGCTTTATAATAGTGTTTATTTTTCAACTTTGTAAAACTTGCAAGAGAGCCTGATAATGAAACGATTATTTCATATTTTCCTTTATTTTTAGTTTAACCATAACTGCCTCACGTTTGAACTCTTCTGTATGCCTTGTACGTGTCATTTTTTAATCCTCTATTCTGGGTTGGTGATTGTCCCAAATTGGAGGGGTGGCTCACTCTATACTTTTATCTTGATTGTGATCTATCATAAAATTACGAATTTTAAAAGTAGAGGCCTAGTAGATGGTTCGATCCATGGAAGAAAGAATGCTGTTGATCACTATCGGCATTATTATTCTTTTGGAATTAATGGATTCTAGCATTATTAATACCTCGCTTCCCCAAATAGCTTATAGCTTAGAAGTGAATCCAATTAGGCTTAAAGTCGCGATTACAATTTATTTGCTAACACTCGGCATGTGTATTCCTGCAGCCTCATGGTTTGCTGAAAAGTTTGGTAGCCGAAAAATTATTATTATTTGTTTAACCGGTTTTATGCTGTCATCTCTCTCATGTGGTTTAGCCACTAATATTGAGATGTTAACGATATCTCGTGCTATCCAAGGTGTTTTTGCCGCATTCACCGTACCTGTGGCAAGAATTATTATGGCAAAAGTGTTTCATGATAGGCTTGTTTATGCGACGGCTTTCACGGCTTCTATTATTTTGATTGGCCCAATGATAGGCCCCATTATTGGTGGTGTTGTTACCACATTCATAGGGTGGCGATATATTTTTTTTATACATGTACCTGTGATCTTAATTACGCTTGTGGCGGTTCTAAAATTTATTCCAGAAATTAAAGAAAACCAAAAATATCCATTTGATATTATTGGTTTTATTATATTAGGATCGGCTATTGGGCTATCCATGTTGTTAGTTGACTCATTGGTTAATCAGCATATTGGTTTAATTGGGAAAATGATCATTGCTATTGCATGTGTGTCTCTTTTTGCAAGCTATGCATTCTATGCACTCAAGAAGAGAGGTTCAATTATTAATCTACGGATATTTAGAAATATTACCTTTAGCTATTTTATTATAACGAGTGTACTACTGAGAGTTTTTGCAATGGGTATGAGTTTTATAATTCCCTTATATTTACAAACTCAGTACCAATACAGTCCATTAAAAGCAGGCTTATTTTTGATTCCATTGGTTATAGGATCATGGACGGCAAAACGATGGGTAAAACGTATATTAGAAAAATTTCATTATAGAAAAACGCTATTTATATCATTTATTTATACTGCAGCGATCCAAGTATATCTTGGCTTTATTATGTCTCATTACTCTGAGGGACAGATGTTGGTTGCAGCTTACTTATTGGGCCTCTCAATTGGTTTTTTTACAACGACATGTTCTGCCGCAGTATATAAATCATTGCCCCAAAAACATATTGGCCCAGGTATAGTCATTAACACCGCAACAATGCAATTAGGTAGTGGGTTTGCAGTTGCTTTTATTGCCGCGATTTTAATTATTAGTTCAGGTGAGTATATGCTTTCCTGGAATCAAGTTTTGCCACTATCATCTTTTTCTATGGTGATGTACGTTTGTTCATCATTGATGATTTGCTTAGCATGTTCTATGCTTTTTACACCTAAAGCAGTTGCAACCCTTTCTACCGACTAGGTTTTATCTAGGTTGCCATAGAGGATTAAAGTTGCAACAGAGTTATGTGCTGTGCGTTTCAGAAGCTGGGATTTGCAATGCACTTCATGAATCTACAGCCAAGAAGTTTAGGGTCATACGACCTGAGTGATCAAGTCGTTTTTTGAAATATATTAAGAGTCTTGATTAAGAAGAAAATTAGCTTGGCTATGCCTGAGAAACATTTTCAGCTTGAGGGCCTTTCTTGCCTTCTGTTTCATCATACTCAACGATATCACCATCATTTAATGAGCTTATACCATTTGCAAGACCTGATGCATGGACAAAGAGATCTTTGCCGCCATCATTTGGTGTTATAAATCCGAAACCTTTAGTATCGTTGAAAAATTTTACTGTACCTTTTGACATTATTTACTCGCTTTTTATTAAATAAACTAAACTTATGAGCCTGTAAAAGACATTTTTACTTTAAACTCATGAGCAAGATACATTCTACTTGATATTGCTTGAGAAGCACACATTTATTTCATTATACATAGGAAACTCCTATCGTAGGCTATATTAGATATAGCTTTGAGTTATGCAAAGGTTTCAAATTAGGTAAACCTCTGGTTATGCTGGGATAATTCTGTTGATTAAAAACATGGTAAGCAATGAGTAATTATAAAATGTACAACCATTTATGATGTGGTAGACTTGGTGGTTCTTGTTGTGCTCTATATTTGATTGTGTGAAAGGTTTTAACTAGGATAATCATTAATGAATAATAAAATATTTATTACTCTATTACGCTGCGAGACAGGGAGAGGCGAAGCCGAGGCCGAGTAGTCCTCAGAAGGGCTGCCTTTCGGCTCCATTGAGAGATTGTGCGTAGCGCTTCGACCTTTGGAAGCTGGAAGGTATTTCCCAGCCCGTAGAGCCATATACGCAGTACTGGCTTTCAAAAACGAGACTGTAGGCTTGTTTTTTGGAAGATCGGTACGGAGGTGGGCGTCTGAGGCAAAACCATCTGCGAGGGTAGTGATTCGATTTTGGCAGGAGCCAAAATCTTCTATGAACGACCGAGCAACACGCGTTAATTTTGCGATTCCTTTAGGTGGCGTGAGTACAGACATCTATATGCCTTCTTTACCAGCGATGGCTAATTATTTTTACTCAACAAATATGTTGGTGCAATTGACAATTACATTCTTTGCGCTTGGTCTCGGTGTTGGACAAATATTTTCTGGACCAATTTCGGATGCTGTAGGACGTAAAAAGATATTTACATTTGGCTTGGTTTTGCAATTATTTTCTTTACTTGTTATTGTTCTATCTTACGGAATTAATGGTCTTGTTGTTGCAAGATTTTTCCAAGGATTGGGTGTTGCATTTATGATGGTTCCATCTAGGGCAATGTTAAATGATGTTTTTGAGGGGGATAGCCTCAGGAAGCAATATACTTATATGACAGCATCCTTTGCATTAGGTCCAATTGTTGCACCCTTTATTGGGGGATATTTACAGCACTATTTTGGTTGGGTTAGTAATTTTTATTTTATTATGGGTTATGTTGGAATTCTATTGATGGTCGCGGTCTTTTTTTTAAAAGAAACGATACAACAAAAAAAAACTTTTTCACTGGAGCATATGCGTCAGAGTTATGCTATTGTTTTGCGGAATAAGTTCTTTATGGCATCAGGAATTTTGGTTGGTATATTCATGGCTTTAATTGCTGTATTTAATGTGGCAGCACCATTTTTAATTCAAATTTTGCTGGGTAAATCGTCTGTATTCTATGGTTACATTGCATTGTTTATGGGTGCAGCGTGGTTTTTAGGTAATATGATAAGCAGACTTTTTTCAAATGTTTCCATACTAAAGAAGTCAATTTTTTCATTTGTTGTAATGATTGTGGTTTCGTTTATCATGCTTTCTTTAAGCTTTACGTGCTTAGATATTTACAGTCTTATTCTTCCAGCTTCTATTTTGTTGTTCTTCGGTGGCTTTTTATTTCCTATCTACATTGGTGAGTGCTTATCATTATTTAGGGCGCAGGCAGCGTCTGCGAATGGACTCTTGTTTGCATTTATCTGGATAATATTCAGTGCGTTTTCATTTATTGGAACATTTTTGAAAGCGTCTTCATTCGTTCCGATTGCGTCTTGTTATCTAGCTATGTCGCTATGCCTCTTTAGCTGGTTTTTACTTGTTGTAAGAAATAAGGCATAAAATTACGATTTTCATGGTTTTTTTGTGCCTTTGAGTTATGAATACTTATTGGAATGCATGAATATATATGACTCCACTTAAAACTCTAAAATACCAAATTATAAGCCCATGATACATTAATCGTTATTGTTAATATTATGCTCTTTGATCAACACACAGTACGCACAAAATATTGTGCCTAAATGTCTTGTTCAAAGCTTACAACCATAGGCTTTAGCTCCGATTTATGGTTTTTTTTCACAAAACAGAGTTATGAAAATTCTATGATTCTCAAATTGACTGGTAAAAGACTGATTTCATGGTGGATGTGAGCATTATGTGTGTCGAAATAGACACCTGCATGTGGTGTTTATGTTCTATTTAAAAGGGTAATTTTGACAATTCCCAAACAATTTAGGAGTCTGTTTTACGGCCATGATGACCATAACAAGCTTTACTCAGCATTTATGAAGATTGCCTTTCAGTGCTTAGAAGAAGTGTTGCGTATAATTCTCAAAAAAGAGAATATTAAAATAGCTGCAATCATCCTTATTCACACTCACTCACGGAGCGGAGAGTATAAGCCACACATCCACATTATCCTTGGAGAAGGGGCTTTGGATGTCGATGATGAAAGATGGCTCATGTGGTGGTGCTAAATAAAATAGAACAACTCTATATTAAGAAGCCCTTTGATAGGTTGCTAATTGGTAGCCATCAAAGGGCTTTATTTGTCATTTTATAAAATTCATATAGTCGAACAATCGCTGTCCACAGCACAAGAACCGTAAAAATGACCCCGAGGTAAAAGGCTAAGCTAGGTAGCAATATCATTATGATGAAAAAAATAAAGGCTTCTGCTCGCTCCATTAACCCAGAGCTATAATGAAAGCTTTTATGGCTCGCTTCAGATGAGAAAATTCCAGCGATTAAAAAGCTGCTCACACAAAGCAACATTGCACTTAACATGAATAATCCGACAAAAGCTAATTCAGATTGCCGATAAACAAGTGCAATGATGATGGCAGATTCTACAAACCGATCAGAAAGAATATCCATCATGGTGCCAAAAGGAGACGACTGCTTATTAATTCGTGCAATGGCGCCATCTAAGATGTCTAAATATCCAGAGAGGAGTAAGAGTAAAATTGCGATAGTTCTTAGATCAAAGACAAGTGTAATGGCAGAAAAAATTCCAATGGATAAAGCAATGGCAGTTATCTGATTGGGGTGACAAAATTTACTAAATATTTGTGCGACGGGAGTGACAAAAATTGCCTGAAACTGAGGTCTAATTTTATCTTCTAGCATTTTTTACCAGTAATTACCCCGTGTGCAACTTTAAAAGATAGTTAAAATTATTTTATAATCGTATATTGATACGACATAGGTAATTGATATAGCGTTAATTTCTCACAAAAAAAGCCGATAACACACCTATGTCAATTTAAGATTATATCATTTTTGTATACTGCAAAGTTACAAAATGTTATCCAAAATCACACAATAAGTTAAGGTCAAGGGGATTTATGCCATCTCTAGATTTTCATTATGGCATATTTGGCATCCTTTTGAGTGGCTGGTAAATCTTTTTATCCAATAATCTAGACTCAAATATTTTCCAGCACC
>CAUZSH010000038.1:0-18797 GCA_963582935.1 Gammaproteobacteria bacterium | reverse complement strand
TGATCCGACCGTAATGGATGCTCAGTTTTGTGACAAAGGCGCTCAATATAGAAGTGTAATATATTACGTTAACAATGAACAAAAGACATCAGCTCTGGCGTCGAAGAGGAATGTGCAAAAAGTCTTTGGGAATCAAAAAATTTATACGGAAGTGCTGCCATCGACGACATTTTATGCGGCAGAAGGGTATCATCAAAATTATTATAAAATAAATCCCTATCGATATAAATATTATAGATGGAGTTGTGGAAGAGATAAAATTGTGGAGGAAGTTTGGTATGATAAGTCGATTAAATAAATTGGTTATTTCGGGGGCACTAAGTATGGCGATACCAATTGGAGTAGCTGAGACCAGTTACGAAGAGTTTGATAAGAAAAATAAGCTTAAACAGCTAACTGAGCTGCAATATAATGTGACGCAAAAAGAGGTAACGGAAAAGCCTTTTGACAATGCGTATTGGGACAATAAAGAGGTTGGAATTTATGTGGATGTTGTATCTGGCGAACCATTATTTAGTTCAGCAGATAAGTTTGTTTCGGGCACTGGTTGGCCAAGTTTTACAAAGACAATCAGTGAAGAGTGCATCGTGACAAAAACGGATCGTAGATTCTTTTTCATGAAGCGTACAGAACTACGTTCAAAGTATGGCAACTCTCATCTAGGGCACCTTTTTGATGATGGTCCTGCACCGACGGGTAAACGATTTTGTATAAATTCGGCATCACTACGCTTTATTTCATTCTCTGAGCTTGAATTAAATGGCTATGGACAATATAGCTATCTTTTTGAGAATGAATAAACATTATAGCTTTTGTGCAAGCAAACCAATCCTTTTCCCAAGAGCTTTACACAGTGTAATCTCATCTTTGGAAAGTGGGAGTGAAGAGTCTAAGCCCGCATAATGAGATGGTCCATAAGGCGTGCCACCTGTTACGGTATTTTGGAGCGCGGTCTCACTGTAAGGTGTGCCGACAATGATGGCACCATGATGGAGCAAAGGGAGCATCATGCTTAGAATGGTGCTTTCTTGTCCGCCATGCATGCTGGAGGTTGAGGTGAAAAAACCTGCAGGTTTGTTGATAAGGTCACCTTTAAACCAGAGGTCGCTGGTGCTATCTAAGAAATATTTTAAGGGCGCGGCCATATTGCCGAAGCGTGTTGGACTACCAGTGATGATGCCGGCACAATTTTTAATGTCTTCTTTTGTGACATAGATGGCACCTTTTTCAGGAATTGCAGGCGTGGTTTGCTCTGATGTGGGCGAGATTTCTGGTACGGTCCGGACGACTGCTTCAAGCCCTGAAGTTTGAACGCCTTGAGAAATGTGGTGTGCCATCTTTAAGGTTGAGCCATTTTGACTATAATAAAGGATAAGGATGTTTTTCATGCGGTTTCCTATGCAAAGAATTAAACAGGGTACATTGGTTATATTAAAACGTTTTTCAGTTTTTTGGTATTGGGTTGCTCGAGAATTTTTTCGGCAAAAATGTACGGCACGGGCATCAGCATTGTCTTTGACCAGCTTGCTTGCTGTGGTGCCCATGATTGTTGTATTGGTAACGGTGCTTAGTATGATTCCTTCATTTAATACATTAGAGGGGAAAGTGCAAGAATTTATTTTCCATAATTTTGTGCCCAGTACAGGGAACTCTATTGGCGGGTATATCGAGCAAATTACAAGTTCACGTGTGGGCTTACCTGTGATGGCAGTTGTGTTTTTATTTGTGGTGAGCGTCATGATGATGATGTCGTTGGAATCGGCTTTAAATGATATATGGAAAACGAACCAGAAACGCTCAATTGGAGCGGCATTTTTATTGTATTGGGGCTGCTTAACACTAGGGCCTGTGTTGCTGGGAGCTGGGCTTGTTGTGAGTTCTTATATTGCCTCGTTGCATTGGGTTTCAGATATGTCTTTAAATGGGCCTGCTCGCCTCTTAAGTGCATTGCCTTTTATTTTTAATTTATGTGCGTTTACTTTTGTATATAAAGTGATTCCTTATGCCAAAGTAAATTTATTTCATGCCTTCCTAGGAGCTTTATTTGCAACAGTTGTGTTTGAATTGGCGAAAATGGTTTTTACGCTCTATGTCACAAATGTGCCAACTTATGAAGTCGTTTATGGTGCCTTAGCGGTGATCCCGTTATTTATTATTTGGGTTTTTGTTTCGTGGCAGATTTTTTTATTGGGCGCGATTGTTGTGAATGGCTTATATTTATCTCAGGCCAAACGAGATACTTATAAAGTGAATGACTTCATGCTTGCCGTTAAAGTTATCCATCATCTTACTGAAGCGCAAAAGATGGGGAATGTTTACACATTAAAGCACTTAATGAAGTGTGAGAAATATGTCAGTGTGAATGCTTTTAAAAGAGTATTAAATCGTTTGTCTGAAGTGAAACTGGTATTCGGTACTTTCTCCGATGAATATATTTTAAACTTTGACCCCAATAGCCTTACAATGCTTGAGTTATACAGCACTTTAGAGTTCTATTTCCCTGTTGGAACAATCAACATTCATGAGGGGTATACTGAAGCGTTTAGGCAGTTAGATCTAACGGTGGCTGAAGCTTTAAATAAACCTGTGATTAAGTTTGTATAATAGAGGTGCCAAATAGCTAAAATTTTTCCACATCCGCCTTATCCCAATATTGCTTATAAAGTTCAGGGAAACCTTTAGAGTCAAGAAAGGCGCCATGAGGAAGAAAATCATATATTTCGTCATATTGCTTAATTTTACTCGGACTGATTCTTCTTAATATCATTGAAGGGCATAAGTCGCTTGGATTTGTGAGCCCCATGGCGCCTACAAGCTCTTGGAAACTATGTACCGTGGCTTTGTGATAACGGTTAACACGTTCTTTTTTGTCGTTGACATCAAGTGCTTTATAAAGCCTAGGATTTTGAGTTGCCACACCAACTGGACAAGTGTTATGATTACATTGTCTAGATTGAATACAACCAATAGACATCATCATGCCTCTTGCTGAATTGCAAATATCAGCACCGAGTGCTATTTTTCGAATCATATCAAAACCGGTGGTGATCTTTCCGCTAGCTATAAGAGTGATCTTATCACGTAAACCAGAGCCCATTAATGCATTATGAATGAATATAAGACCTGAATCTAAAGGCATCCCAACATGATTAACATATTCCATTGGGGCGGCTCCCGTACCGCCTTCAGCACCATCAACAGTGATAAAGTCAGGAGTGATGCCTGTTTTAATCATTGCTTTACAAATTCCGAGGAACTCACACTTTTTACCTAAACAAAGTTTAAAGCCAACAGGCTTCCCTCCTGAAAGGTCACGAAGTTCTTTAACGAAATAACAAAGTTCGCTAGGTGTTGAGAATTTTTCATGTGCGGGAGGGGATAAGACATCTTTATCCATGGGAACATTTCGTATTCGTGCGATTTCTGTTGTGATCTTAGCTGCAGGCAAAACACCTCCATGGGCAGGTTTTGCGCCTTGAGATATTTTGATTTCAATCATTTTTACAACGTCAAGGTGTGCTGTTTTCTGGAAAACTTCGTCACTGAATTTACCATCCTTTCCACGAGCGCCAAAGTATCCAGTGCCTATTTGATAAACGATATCACCACCTTGTTGGTGATGATCAGATAAGCTTCCTTCACCGGTATTATGGTAGAAATTTCCAAGCTTTGCGCCCAAGTTGAGGGCTTTAATGGCATTTGCTGAAAGTGCGCCAAAGCTCATGGCAGAGATGTTTAAACGGGATGCTGAATAGGGCTGTAGGCATTCAGGACCACCCACCATAATTCGATCTTCGACCTCGGAAACATGTTTCGGAGACATTGAGTGTGTGATCCACTCATAACCATCTTGCAATATGTCTCGCTCGGTTCCGAATGCTAACGTGTCATCTACACCCTTAGCACGTTCATAAACAAGTGATCGCGTTTCACGATTAAAAGGTTTTTCGCTTAGGTCATCTGCGATGAAGTATTGCTGTATCTCAGGTCTAAAAAACTCTAGTATAAAGCGCATATGCCCAAGTATGGGAAAGTTTCGTAGGATGGTATGTTTAGTTTGCTTTTTGTCGTATATCGCAATGGCTACAAGTATGGCAATTAATATTAGCACCCAAACTAAGTTGGCGTGAAACATAAATAATACAGCGATGATTGCCAATATCAATATTCCAAAGCCAATATACCATTTTCTGCGATCAGTTAACTTCATGATGATGAATATCCTGTATTTGATGAGCGTCATTCATTAAAGTATAGCAAAACATAGGTATTTTAAATGTTGGTTCGGCATATATTATAAATATTTGTTTGCTATTCGTGGATATAGTTATGAAAGACTTGAAATGATTCTAATTTTAGATAAACTACACCATGTTCTAGGGCCCATAGCTCAGTTGGTTAGAGCAGCGGACTCATAATCCGTTGGTCGTAGGTTCAAATCCTACTGGGCCCACCAAACTTTCTTTATATATTTCAATAAGTTATGAAGAATAATCTTTTAGGCGTAAAAGTAGATAATTTTCAGATACCGTCAAATGTACCGTCAAAATTTATAGAAATAATTTATAACATATAGGCAATGAGTTGTTTTAACAGGGAGTTATAAAGATGGGTGTCATAGAGGTTAAAAAGTTCTTATTTTCTTTAAAGGAATGCCTGACGCTATTTGACTTTCAAGAAATAATGAATGGTACGGACTTTTCTGAATTTGATTTTTCTGAGTACTTAACTTTTGATCAAGACTCTTATGCGCGGAATTCTATTTTTAAGAATGAAAAATTTGAGTTATTGTTAGTTGGTTGGATGCCAGGGCAAAAGTCAGAGATTCATGATCATGGCGCTTCAGAATGCATTATGGCTTGCTTGCGTGGTTGCCTATTAGAAAATCGTTATCAGAAGACTCAGGGTAAGCTTATAAAACTTCAAACAAGCAAATTGCTAGAAAATAATGTGGCGCACATCAATAATGATGTTGGCTTGCATGAAATTATAAATATCCACAATGGGATTTCCATTTCTCTCCATTTATACAGCCCCGAAATCACAGATTTTCAATGCTATAGTGCGATGATAACCGTTTCAAACACAGTTTAATTGCCATAAAACAGATACTTTACTTTACTGAGAGATTCATTTGTTTTGTTTTCTGTTATCGTAAGATGGAGATCGAAATTTAGATTTATTTGTGTTAAATATCTTCATTGTTTTGACATTTTATACTCGTTTTCGTATAATGCGCAACAAATTGACTGTATATCAAGCAATATCGATACTGGCCCCATGAAAAGAGTAGTTATATTCCAGAAAATGTGATATTGCTAATAAAAATACAATTGATATTTATCTAGAAATTAAACAAAATATGATTTGTGATTGCTATACCAGGTAGTGAAGTAGTATCGCTTATGGATAGAAAGCATTTAATTAATGTAAAAAAACTAAAAGGAAAACCTTATTATGGAAAAGGCGTTTAGTCCGAATACGGCAGTAGAATCAGGAAAAACTCGTTATAAAACAAGCTATATTGTGATGATTTGTATCATTGCGGCTTTTGGTGGCCTCTTATTTGGCCTAGATCAAGGGTTTATGAATGGCTCTTTAACCTATATTGCTAAAGATCTAGGCTTAACAACGTCCCAGGGTGCAAGCTTTGCAGCCATACTCTTATGGGGCTCGGTAATTGGTGCACTTTTTAGTGGCATGATTTCTCGTACTATCGGCCGTAAGAACACACTTTTAATGACAGCGATTATCTTTACAGTATTTTCATTATTAAGTTCTTTTGCTGGAAACATTACAGAACTAACTGTTTATCGATTTATCTTAGGGTTTTCGGTGGGTGTGGCTTCTTTTGCTGTGCCTTTATATCTTTCTGAAATTGCACCGACACGTTTGCGTGGGGCATTTATTTCTATGTATCAAATGATGATCACCGTGGGTATTTTCATGATTTTCTTAACCAATGATCAAATTGGTGGGGAGTCCGCTTCTGATTGGAGGCCGATGTTTTATGCAATTACTATCCCTGCCACTATCATGTTGATCGGTGTTTTCATGATTCCAAAATCACCTCGTTGGTTGATGCTTAAAAAACGACCCAAAGACGCTCGTAAAGTTTTGGATAGAGTGCGTGAAACACAAGCTGAGATAGAAACAGAAATTTCAGATATGGGTAACACAGTTCAAAAGTCAGGAAGCGTTCTATCCTTATTTAAAAGTAACATTTTCTTAAAAGTGCTAGCCTTGGGTATTGGATTACAAATGTTGCAACAATTATCAGGAATCAATGCGGTAATTTATTATTCATCCTCTATTTTTTCAGCAGCGGGTGTCCCTAACCCAACAACGGCAACCGT
Organism: Gammaproteobacteria bacterium; assembly: GCA_963582935.1. Taxonomy (GTDB): domain Bacteria; phylum Pseudomonadota; class Gammaproteobacteria; order Francisellales; family Francisellaceae; genus CAUZSH01. Next base: position 12,441 of record CAUZSH010000038.1, on the reverse strand, counting down.
TATTGTTGGCTTAGTGAATATGTTAACGACGATTCTTGCCGTCATGTTTATTGATAAGCTTGGTAGAAAGCCAATCATGTATTTCGGGTTTACTGTGATGATTCTTGCTTTATGTACAGCAGGCTATATCTTCCATACTGAAGCTGGTTTGCAAGCAGTTGGACAGCATTTAAGTGTTGGCATGAAGAATACACTTCTTGGATCAACGCTTGTTTATATCTTTGCTTTTGCCATTTCAGCAGGACCAATCATGTGGGTAATCTGTGCTGAAATTTTCCCGCTAAAAGGGCGTGATTTAGGTATGACCATTACGACAGCAGTAAACTGGATTTTTGCGGCATTGGTTGTTCAGTTCTCATTACCATTTTTAGCCTTCTCAAATGGTACCCCAAACCCAGCAGGCGGTGCAAAATTATTCTTCTTCTTTGCATTCTGCTGCTTTATTGGAATTCTTGTGATCAGGTTTTTTACGCCTGAAACAAAAGGTGTCTCACTAGAGAAGATGGAAGAAAACTTAAGAACTGGTGTTAAACTGAAAAATATTGGTGCGTAAAGTGTAGATGGAAAGTCAAAGACGCTTTATTTGGCGTTTTTGCAATACAAATAAAAGGCTCATTAGAGCCTTTTTTCATTTTAGAGCAACTGAAAAAGATGATTGTAAAATAGGGTTATTAAAGGCCACATATTGTCGTTGCTTTTATATAAACCTTACGGTATGCTCTGGGCATGAAGTCTAACTGTCAGTTAAAGCTATTGGTGTCGAACCTTTTAATTTTAGATAGCGTTTATCCATATGATAAAGTAGGACGCTATGCTTGTTGTTTTTACAAAACTTGCGTAGAATACACCCTGCATAATAGTCAGTGGGTAATCCTGCCCATTATATCTTTAATTAGGAGAAAGTATTATGATTAGCACCGATATTAAAAAAAGTATCGTCCAAGAATATCAAACAAGTGAAGGTGATACAGGATCACCTGAAGTACAAGTAGCACTTTTGACTGCTCGCATTTTAGGTCTTGCTGGACATTTTAAACACCACATCCATGATTTTCATTCAAGAAGAGGCCTTTTACGTATGGTAAGCCAGCGTCGCAAACTTCTTGATTATTTGAAATCTAAAGATGTTGAGCGTTATCGTTCTTTGATTAAACGTCTTGGATTACGTCGTTAATAAAATAAGAAAATAGAAGGTAAATCAAGTCGTGAAAATTTTTAAAGAAGTCTTTGAATTAGGAAACCGTCAAGTCACTATCGAAACCGGTGGTGTTGCTCGCCAAGCAACGGCTGCGGTCACTGTTACAATCGGTGATACAGTTGTGCTCGTGACAACCGTCGCTCGAAAAGAAGCAAAACCAGGCATGGATTTTTTCCCGCTGACTATTAATTATCAGGAAAAAGCATATGCTGCTGGTAAAATACCTGGTGGATTTCCAAGAAGAGAAGGGCGCCCGGCAAATCATGAAACGCTTACATCGCGTTTGATTGATAGACCGCTTAGACCGCTTTTCCCTAAAGGCTTTCATAATGAAGTTCAAATTGTCGCGACTGTATTGTCATTCGACCCTGAAGTTCCTGCAGATATGCCAGCGCTGATCGGTGCTTCGGCTTCGTTGGCTATATCTGGTGTGCCATTTGATGGCCCAGTAGGCGGACTTAGGGTCGGGTTTATTGATGGTAAATATATCATCAACCCTTCACATGAACAAATGATAGAATCTGACCTTGATTTGATTGTTGCCGGCACAAAAGATGCTGTTTTGATGGTTGAGTCTGAGGCTGCTTGTCTACCAGAAGAAGTGATGCTTGGTTCTGTGCTTTATGGCCATGAGCAAATGCAAGTGATTATTGAAGCCATTGAGCAACTTAAAAAACATGCAGGAAAGCCTGCATGGAAGTGGGAAACGTCTGTTGAAAATAAATCTCTAAAAGCAGAGATTAAAGACAAATTTTATACTGAAATTACAGAGGCTTTTAGTCATACTGAAAAACAAAAACGTACAGAAAAACTGTCAAAGTTACGTGCAAAAGTCATTGAAACAATGATTGCCGATACGCATGATGATGCTGAAATTGAGGTTTCTGAAATATCTAGTGTTGTCGCATCTTTAGAAAAAGAGTATGTTCGTAAAAATATACTGTCAGGTAAAGCTCGTATAGATGGGCGTGATACTCGAACCATTCGCCCGATTTCCGTAGGAACAGGTATTTTACCTCGTGCGCATGGTTCTGCATTATTTACACGTGGAGAAACACAAGCAATTGTTGTGACGACACTTGGTAATGATCGTGACGCACAGATTTTAGAAAATATTGCAGGTGACTCACGTAGTCGATTTATGTTGCATTATAACTTCCCTCCTTACTGTGTGGGAGAAGCAGGATTTATGGGTACGCCGAAACGCCGCGAAATTGGCCATGCTAATTTGGCGAACCGCGCGTTGGCGTATGTGCTTCCAAATGAGGAAGAGTATCCTTATGTTTTACGTATTGTGTCAGAAATCACAGAGTCGAATGGCTCTAGCTCTATGGCAACTGTCTGCGGTAGTTCGTTATCCATGATGGATGCAGGTGTGCCGTTAAAAGCACCTGTAGCAGGTATTGCAATGGGACTGATTAAGGAAGGTGGGAAGTACGCCGTTCTTTCTGACATTCTAGGTGATGAGGATCATCTTGGTGATATGGACTTTAAGGTGGCGGGTACTAAAGATGGTATTACGGCACTGCAGATGGACATTAAAATTAAAGGCATCACTCGTGATATTATGGCAGCCGCGCTGGATCAAGCAAAAGAAGGCCGTCTTCATATTTTAGGCATCATGAATGAAGAGCTTGCAAACTCTAGAGTTGAGCTTTCTGAGCATGCCCCTCAAATGCGTGTGATTAAAGTAGCTCCTGGAAAAATTAGAGACATTATTGGTAAAGGTGGTGCAACGATTAAGGCACTTGCACAAGACACTGGTGCGTCAGTCGATGTATCTGATGATGGCTCAGTTAAGATTTTTGCTCAAAGTAAACAGTCTTTAGAGCAAGCACTTGCTAGAATTGAAGAAATCACTTTAGATGTTGAAAATGGTCAGACCTATGAAGGTACGATTGTGAAACTAATGGACTTTGGTGCATTTGTGAATTTGATTCCTGGCAAAGATGGATTGCTTCATATTTCTGAATTTGATGGTGATTTTGATCATCCTGAAGAAGCTTATAGCGAAGGCGAAAAAGTTACTGTGACTGTTGCTAATGTTGATCGTCAGGGCAAAATTAAACTTGTGTTGGCTAAATCAGAGGCAACTGCTTAAATATTTAGCTTTTAGGCTCTCGCTTTTGCGGGAGCGGCATTATTTGACTGAGAGGTATTTTAATGAGTGTTGTTCAAACAGATAACCCCTTAAACTTTACAGATGCGGCTGCCTTAAAAGTGAAAGAGCTAATCACAGAAGAAGGTAACCCAGATATTAAACTTCGCGCCTATATTACAGGTGGTGGATGTTCGGGTTTTCAATATGGATTTTCCTTTGAAGAAGAGGTGAACGAGGATGATTTTCATATCGAAAATCAAGGCGTCACACTTTTAGTAGATTCAATGAGCTTTCAATATTTGATTGGTGCTGACATCGACTATAAAGAAGATGTTGAGGGTGCTCATTTTATTATTCGTAACCCAAATGCTAAAACAACCTGTGGTTGCGGCTCTTCTTTCTCTGTTTAGCTTTATCTCTAAAATTAAAAGCCACATCTCAAATACTTCTCTTTTCCCATATTTCTCGCTAAACTAGGTGTCAAACAAAACCTTTGCTGGAAACCTATTATGAAATTGATATCTTTTGACGTTGGAAATGATAAACCCTTTTTTTTAATCTCAGGTCCTTGTGTGATCGAAAGTGAGCAGTTAGCGCTCGATACGGCAGGTTACTTGAAAGAAGTCACAGACCGACTTGGTATTCCTTTTATTTATAAATCTTCCTTTGATAAAGCGAACAGATCCTCTATTGACAGTTTTAGAGGGTTTGGTGTTGAGAAAGGATTGGCAATATTAGAGAAAGTTAAAAAACAAATCGGTGTGCCAGTGCTAACAGATGTCCATGAGGATACACCATTAAATGAAGTTGCCTCCGTGGTAGATGTCATGCAGACACCTGCTTTTCTTTGCCGCCAAACAAACTTTATTCTAAATGTCTGTAAGCAGGGTATTCCTGTAAATATCAAGAAGGGTCAATTTCTAGCCCCGTGGGATATGGAGCATGTTGTTAAAAAAGCTCAGTCTACGGGTAATAAGCAAATTATGGTTTGTGAGCGTGGCGCATCTTTTGGCTATAATAACCTTGTTTCAGATATGCGCTCTTTATCTGTAATGGCGCAAATAGGTTGTCCTGTTGTTTTTGATGCAACTCACTCTGTTCAGCTCCCAGGTGGGCAAGGCACAACCTCAGGTGGACAACGTGAATTTGTACCTGTTTTGGCGCGCGCGGCAATGGCAGTTGGTATTGCGGGCATTTTTATGGAAACACATCCGGATCCAAGCAAAGCAATGAGTGATGGTCCCAATTCATGGCCAATGTATAAAATGGAAGCGCTACTAGAAAACTTAATGGCATTTGATGCGGTAAACAAGTCTTCTGCTTTACCAGAAAGCCTATTATAATTATCGCCCAAAGGTGATGTAAAATAAAATTTTCTGGATACAGGGGTATTGGTAAGATGTCTAAAATTGTAAAAGTAATTGCGCGTGAGATTCTTGATTCTCGAGGAAACCCAACGGTAGAGGCAGATGTCGTATTGGCATCTGGTGCTTTTGGGCGTGCAGCGGTTCCTTCAGGCGCATCTACGGGCTCAAGAGAGGCAATAGAGCTTAGGGATAAGGATGCAAGTCGTTATCTTGGAAAAGGGGTGTTGAAGGCCGTTGAAAATATTAATACCAAAATTTCTCAAGCAGTCATTGGTATGGAGGCCGCAGATCAAAGAGCCGTTGATGTTGCAATGATCAAACTTGATGGTTCTGATAATAAAGCAAATTTAGGGGCGAATGCAATTTTAGCCGTCTCTCTTGCTGTAGCTAAAGCCGCCGCGACAGAAGCTCAGAAACCTTTGTTTTTAAGCTTATCTAAAAATGACACGTCTGAAAATAATACCTATCTGATGCCTGTGCCAATGATGAATGTCATTAATGGTGGTGAGCACGCCGATAACAATGTTGATATGCAGGAATTTATGATCTTACCCGTTGGTTTTGATAAATTTTCAGAAGCATTACGTTGCGGAACTGAAATCTTCCATACGCTAAAAAAAGTGCTTGTATCTTCAGGTTATAGTGTGGCAGGCGTGGGTGATGAGGGTGGTTATGCACCTGACTTACCATCCAATGAAATGGCGATTGAAATGATTATGAAAGCCATCGTTGAAGCAGGTTATAAGCCAGGTGAAGATGTTTATATCGGTTTAGATCTTGCAAGTACAGAGTTTTATTCAGATGGAAAGTATCATTTAAAATCAGAAGGTAAAAGTCTTACTTCTGCCGAATTCGTAGACTATCTTGCTGAATGGGTAGATAAATACCCGATTATTACCATAGAAGATGGTATGGATGAAGATGATTGGGATGGATGGAAGTTACTAACAGAAAAAGTGGGCGATAAAGTTCAGCTTGTTGGTGATGATTTATTTGTGACTAACACTAAAATCCTAAAAGAAGGGATTGATAAGCATATTGCAAACTCTATTTTGATTAAACTCAATCAAATTGGGACACTGACTGAAACGCTTGAAGCTATTAAGCTTGCACATGATGCAGGTTATACGACAGTTATCTCACATCGCTCTGGAGAAACTTCAGACACAACGATTGCGGATTTGGCGGTTGCGACCAATGCAGGTCAAATTAAAACAGGCTCACTTTGTCGTTCAGACCGTGTCTCGAAGTATAATCAATTACTTAGAATTGAAGAAGCACTTGGAGACAAGGCAATATATCCAGGATTGAACGCATTTAAGCAGATAAAATAGCGGCCCATAATTATAATGCGCTTTATTTCAAAATATCAATTACTCGTTGCTACATTGCTAGCAGGCATTATTTGGTTACAAATTGATTTATGGAATACTTCAAACGGTGTTGCTTCAATTTTTCAGTTGCAAACGCAAGTGCAAAAACTAAATATTGAAAATGCAAAAGTCAAAGTACGTAATAATATGCTTTATGATGAAGTACTGAGTTTACGGCATAATAATGAAGTGATTGAAGGGCTGGCAAGAATGGATCTTGGTTTTATTAAGAAAGGTGAAACTTTTTATCAAGTTATTCCACATGGTGGCTTTTAATGTGGTGTATTGTGCCTGCGGCAGGTATCGGCTCTCGAATGCAGTCAGAAGTTCCAAAACAATATCTAAAATTACATAATAATAAAACAATTCTGGATACCACCATTGAAAAGTTACTACGCTCTGATGTGATCAAAAATATTATGGTGGTTCTACACCCAAAAGATCAACACTGGACTCACTCAATCTATGTAAAACATCAACACGTGCAAATTTGCATAGGTGGAAAAAATCGAGTTGACTCCGTTTTTAATGCCCTACAATCGCTTAAGAAAAAAGTGAAGAATGACCAATGGGTCATGGTGCACGATGCTGCTAGGGCTTGTGTGTCATCTGATGATGTAGATGCTTTATATCATATGGTGGAGGTGACCGAGTCTGTTGGCGGAATTCTTGCATTGCCAGTTTATGAGACTGTGAAGCAGGCAGATATGTTTGATAATATTGTGAAAACAGTTGATCGTTCTGACCTATGGTTGGCGCAAACACCTCAGATGTTTTCCTATGAAATTTTGATAAAAAGTGTTCATAAAGCTCTACAAGACAATGTGGTGATTACCGATGAAGCTTCTGCGGTAGAATATGCAGGGTTTAAACCTATTCTTATGGAAGGTCGTCGTTCTAACATTAAGATTACGGTTTCTGAAGATATAGAGTTTGCAAATCAGTGTCTAAAAATACAAAAATAGTACAACAGAAGGGTCAGCTACGATATTAGTAGTGTACTTTTGATTTGGAACTTTATACTCCTATTTCTGGGTGGACAAGTGTCCCAAATTCTAGGGGTGGGTCAGATTGCGGGTTTAATGTGCCCCGTCCTGTAGCCCTCTATTACTATGAGTAAATTAAAAAATATATTTTAAGTCAAAAATATACAAATTGCTTACCGTAAGATATTATTTTAATGAGGATTGATATCTGGGGGTATGATATGAACATGAGAGATGAGGCAGATAAAATATTTAACTCTAATCTTATAAAAGAAGAAAAAATAATAAAGTTAAAAGACCTTGAATTAGATTGTATAAATGAGCTCGATGCTCAGGATCAAAATATGCGTTCTGAAATCAAGAATAGAGTTTCTGAAGGCCTTAGAAAAGTAAGAGATTATTTAAGGTCACTATAAAATACAGAATTACTACAATAACATGCGGGTGAACATTTATGTCAAATTATATTTTTAAGAGCTATATGTGTCTTATCTGCGGTTATATCTACAATGAAGAAGATGGCTGTCACGATCATGGAATTCCACCAAAGACGAAATGGGAAGATGTCCCAGAAAATTGGGAATGTCCCGATTGCTCTGCAGGTAAGCAGGATTTTGAAATGATGGAGATTTAATATTGCCCGTGTAAGTTATCGGTCAGAGGATAAGTTGTATGATAGCAATTAAGGAAATCATTAATGCGATGGATCACGCAGAAGGAAGGCAGACATTCTATCTCACACATGGAGTACTCACATGACAAAACGACTGTTCAAGGCAGTTCCACGAACCATAGCTACACTTGATGATCTTGCCAAATTGGCATGTTACTCGTTTATGGACACTCTTAACTGTGACCCTAATGGAAAATTAAATGGAGTAGACCATGAAGCAAGACAAGTCTTTACGGGTCACTATGTCCTCGTCAATCCCACACCTATTAAAGAGCCAGAGTACGTCTCACACAGCAAAAACTTTTTTCGCGAACTTGGATTTTACGACAGCATGGCCACCTCAGCGGACTTCGCAAAGATGTTCTCTGGTGATATGTCGCAGGTTCCTGAACCTATGCGTAGGGTTGGTTGGTCATGTGGCTATGCACTTTCGATCTTTGGCACTGAATACTACCATCAGTGCCCGTTCCAGACTGGAAATGGCTACGGTGATGGCCGTGCAATTTCCGTTCTGGAAGCGGTTATCAACGATCGACGTTGGGAAATGCAGCTGAAAGGTGGAGGAAGAACTCCGTACTGTCGTGGCGCAGACGGTCGCGCAGTCTTGCGCTCGAGTATCCGAGAATTCTTGGCGCAGGAGCACATGTACGCACTCGGAGTGCCCACATCAATGTCCCTGAGCTTGTACGTTTCTAAAGCAGATAAAGTCAAGCGGCCTTGGTACTCTAGTGGATCTTTCTCGAGGAATCCAGACATGCTTATATCCGAGGCAGTCGCCATTTCGACACGCGTAGCGCCTTCGTTCATTAGGGTCGGACAACTAGAGCTATTTGGTCGACGTGCCCGTAAGAAAGAACATCCAAAAGCAATGGAAGAGCTTGAGAAGATTGTGTTGCACTTGATTGATCGTGAGTACGGTAAGGTGATCAAAAATAATCTCAGTATGGCTGAAAAAGTGGTTTTGCTCGCCATCGAATTCCGTAAGCGCCTAATATCTCTTGTGGCAAACTGGATCCGTGTTGGCTACTGCCAAGGTAACTTTAATAGTGATAACTGCGCGGCTGGTGGCTTCACACTTGACTATGGCCCATTTGGATTCTGTGATGAGTTTAATCCTAAATACCAGCCATGGACAGGTGGTGGAGATCACTACTCGTTCATGAACCAGACAGTGGCAGCGGAGCGCAACTTCCACACGTTTGCAGGCGCATTAAGGCCGTTGCTGCATTCGAATCATGACTATCTGCGGCAGATTGAAGTGCTTCAAAGTGGGTTTACGAAAGCTATGCAAACACAAATGGACATGATGTGGGCTTCTAAACTTGGGCTTGGCGCTTTTCACGAAGAATTATTCAGTGAGCTCGAAATGCTCATGCGACAGACACCTGTAGATTACACAATTTTCTTCCGTGAACTATCTATGGTGCCTGATGATATTTCCCACCTTAAAAAAAGTTTCTACAATAACTTCAAGCACAGCATGACTCCAATGTGGCCTACAGACCCAGAAAAAATGAATCAGCGATGGTTGCAGTGGTTCACAAAATGGAAATCTCTCATCCTTATTGATGGTACAAATGCTGATCATGAGTGCTCTCGTAAGGAGCTTTCTGTGCAGATGAAACTCGTCAATCCAAAATACAATTTGCGAGAGTGGTTTGTTATGCCTGCATATCAGCAAGCGTCCTCAGGAAACTATACTTTAGTTCGAGAGCTCCAAGAAGTTATGACACAACCATACACTGATCAGTCAAAGTCTGTGGATGAGAAATACTATAGGCTGAAACCATCTGAGTTATTTCAAGTAGGTGGCTTATCATATTATAGCTGCTCGTCATAATTATCTTTGTACATCACGATTAAGCGCATGGTCACCAACTGCATAAGCGTCATCCACCGCTTTAACGGTACTGTATTTAGAGTCAGCGGTTAAAACATAGGTATCATTCTGATCTTTCTGTTTAGCATGACTGCTGTATTGTCTAGTTAAATGATGTGAGAGTGACAACTCAACAGCAGAGCTAACTTTAGTTTCTGCTGATAATGCATCAAGTAATTCCATTGATAAATCATTGCGACTATCAAATGATTGGTAAATAATTTCTCGGATTTCTGTTGAACTTTCTGTGCTGGAAAAAGGGTAAGCCATAAAATGTATCTAATTGTTTAGAAATGACTTATTTATTTGGTGGTTGTATTGTTTTTTTCAATGGGATATCAAATAACAGTATCAAAAGTACAGTAGTAGTTGGAATTTGTTTTTTAGCTAAATCAATATCAAGTAGTTTGATGTTGTTAATTTAGGGCTCCTAGAGTATTGATGTGCTTATTATGTTTAGCGGAAATAAAATGTCTGTAATTGTAGGAAGTCCATAACATTAATACCACTTTTTGACGACCCATATAAATGTATATTAATGCGACCAGCTAATTGCAGCCAAAGCTGTGTCGTGGCCTGTGGTTGAGACGTTGGATGCGATGATATCTCATACTTTATTTCTGTGTAGTCTACGCAGTTTCAATTGGTGTGGTTGATATGATATTGTTACCAAGATGTCTCTACTCTGTTGTCATGATTAGGTTTGGAATTCTATTACCCATTTGGTAAACGACTAAATAAAACTTTTTTTTAATAAAAGGTAAACTATACCTGTATGTAATGTTATCTATATTGAGTTGAGCCATATGCCAATAAAACATGTACTAGATCATTTCTTAAACCATGTAAAAGATGACCCACAAAAAGTATATATAAAGCAAGGAGAGAAACATATAACATACTTGGAAAGTTTAAAAAAAATAGTTGCAATATGTGATTTTCTTGATATTTCAGGTATAAATCCAACTGATAAGGTTGGTATACATATGGGCATGAAACCTGAAACTATTTTAGTCTATTTTGCTATTATTGCTAGAGGAGGATGCGTGGTTTCTATGGCTCCAATATTAGGGATATATGAAATCAAACATCTACTCAAAAACTCTTTATGCAAATGTATTATAATTTGCAATGAATTTGCAGAAAAACTATTAGAAATGGACAGCACTAATCTCAACATTTTAAATTATGATGAGTTCAAAAACATATTGTCATTTAAAAACAACTATATACAAAAAATGCAGGATTTGATATCAAACCTAAATACTACTAAAGAAGCTGTATTATTAACCACATCAGGGTCCACTGGAGAGCCAAAACTAATAGCTCATAACTTATTAGGTATGAATCAGTGGGGAGAGTTTATAGAGAAATGTCAAAATATAAAGAAAGATAGTATCATCTTACAACCATCACCAATAGGGTACGCCAGCGGGATTCTATGCACTGTACCCTCTGCAACCATTTGTGGAGCTACGGTTGTTTTACCAACCACAACATCTGGTCCAGCATTACTAGAGACTCTCTTAAAAGAAGAAATAACTCACTATGGTGGTGTTGCAAGCATTTCAAAATCTATACTTGAAGAATGGAAAAAGAATACTTATCTACAGTTTCCATTCTTAGAGGAAATCAGGATTGGAGGAGAGTATCTGTCGAAGGATTTCATTAAAGAAATAAAAGAAATGTTCCCTCAGGCAAATATTACTCTTACCTATGCATCCTCAGAAGGCTTTGGTTTTATTACTCATAAAGTTGATAGTGATTTGACTCACATTGAAGATGGAATTTTGGGGGCCCCATCAATAAATACAAATATTAAACTGATTCATAAGCGCCAATATGACAAGGATAATGACATTGGAGAAGTTGTAGGCAACTCACCCTTACTCATGATGGGCTATATGAAAAATGGGATTATTGTTAATCCATTAGATGAAGATGGTTATTACCATACAGGCGATATTGCAAAGTTTAATACTAAACATAAGATATATTATTTTGCTGCAAGAGAAAAGTTCATGTTTACATCTTATGGAACAAATATCTATCCTAGAGAGATAGAGGCTCATTTAGAAAAAATTGATGCTATTATAAGTGCAGTCGTAGTGCCAGTTATCGATCCTATTGGTGGCTCAGTTCCTGTTGCATTTATTGCAGTCTATAAGCATATAAATGAAAAAAACATTCTTGAGTCACTTAAAGGTAAAGTTCATGCACGAAAAATACCAAAAGCCATTTTTTTTATAAAACAATTCCCCATACTAGGGAATGGAAAAATTGACAGGACATGTTTTATTAAAAAAACCAAAGGGTTATCTATAGATGATGTTAATAAAATGAATGAGTTTCTATAATTCTTCCGTTTAACAGCCTGTCCTAGTGGGCTAAGTCAGGATGCGTATGCAATTGGGTTGCTTTGCTTCCTAAACACGACTATATCCCTTATACAATATAGATTTATGCGGGCATGTTTCTTCATCAAAATACTTTCTTCTGAAGTGATGTGTAACCATTTCTCAATAGAGCCTAAAGTAAGAGCTTCTGAGGCAAAACCATCTGCGAGGGTAGTGATTCGATTTTGGCAGGAGCCAAAATCTTCTATGAACGACCGAGCAACACGCAGAAATTACATCTTTAAATCTCCCTTGTATTTTCGATGGCATATAAAGGCGAAAAAATAGCGTATAAAAGAAAACTTAAGGGAATTTGAAATATAATGCTTTTTTGGTACAAATCAAAGCATCATTTTGAACTAGATCATTGTATATCGCTGCGAGACAGGGAGAGGCGAAGCCGAGGTCGAGTAGTCCTCAGAAGGGCTGCCTTTCGGCTCCATTGAGAGATTGTGCGTAGCGCTTCGA
>CAUZSH010000037.1:0-19400 GCA_963582935.1 Gammaproteobacteria bacterium | reverse complement strand
CATCATTAATTAATTCCACCTTTAATGTTCCAAAGAAGCTTTCACAGGCTGCATTATCATAGCAACAACCTGTGCCACTCATGCTTGATGTTAAATCGTATTTTGTGACGAGGTTTTGAAATTCTTTAGAGCAATATTGAGAACCCTTGTCAGAATGAATCAATACTCCTGTGTGCCTTGTACGTGTCATTTTTTATTCCTCTACTCTGGGTTGGTGATTGTCCCAAATTGGAGGGGTAGGTCACTAATTTTTTACATTCTGGCCTTGGGGGTTCTAGAGCAGAGTAGAGCCATTAAAACTTACTAGATTTTATGCAATTCCTTGTTGAATCAGATCGTGCATATGAACAACTCCGGCAAGATCATTTTTATCGTTGGTGACCACAAGGCTTGTGATTTTACGATCATCCATAATGCCAAGGGCTTTCGCGGCCAGCTCATTTTCATTAATGGATTGTGGTGCTGAGGTCATTACAGTTGAAACCACCACTCCTTTTGTATATTGATCTAGTTGAAAAATACGCCTTAAATCCCCATCCGTAAAGATGCCAAGAACTTTTTTCTTATCATCACTCACAACGGTCATCCCAAGTCCTTTATTGCTCACTTCAAGGATGGTGTCTTCAACTGAGGCATTACTCGGGACAATGGGTAAATATTTTCCTGATTTCATGATGTCCTTTACTTTAAGGAGTAAACGTTTTCCTAATGCACCGCTCGGATGAGAGAAGGCAAAATCTTCTTCAGTGAATCCCTTAGATTTTAAAACAGCAATGGCGAGGGCATCACCAAGCACAAGTGTCACTGTGGTACTGGCAGTTGGCGCAAGACCATGAGGGCAGGCTTCTTTATCAATAGATATATCTAGGTTCACATCAGATTGCGTAGATAAAATAGAAGATGGTTTTCCAGTGATGGAAATTAAAGGGATTCCAATGCGTTTAATTAAGGGGATAAGCTGCACCAATTCCGCTGTTGAGCCTGAATTAGAAATGGCAAGAATTACATCGCCTTTGGTGATCATGCCGAAGTCACCATGTCCAGCTTCAGCGGGGTGAACAAAGAAAGAGGGTGTGCCAGTGCTTGCAAGCGTGGCCGCAATTTTAGAGCCAATATGTCCAGATTTCCCCATGCCAATAACAATCACTCGACCCTTGCAAGACTCAAGGAGTTTGCAAGCTTGCTTAAAAGAAGGACCAATGGAGGATCGTAACTTATGGATGGCGTTCATTTCAATATCAATAACGTCGAGTGCATTTTGTATGTGAGACATAGTTTTCCTAAAGGCGGTTATTTCTATAATTAGTATGCTAAAGGATAATTGGATTATTTGCTAATATACAGCAAAGCTTCGATGGTAATAGCTTTTAATCGATCAATTGTCTGTAATTCAATATTCAAGGGCGGTAACCAATAAAGCGTATTTCCAATAGGTCGCAATAAAGCCCCGAGTTCGCCCGCTTTCTCGGTAATGAGGGGCGCATAACGTTTTGTGTCATCTGCCATTATCATCTCAGCGGCTACAATTCCGCCAATGCCTCGAATATTTGTTAGCTTCCCTGTTTCATTGGCAACCTGTTGAAGTGATGAAAGTAGATAGGGCTGGAGTGTATGAGTGACGTAATTGCAAATTTGATCTTGTTCCATAATTTTAAGGGTTTTAAGTGCCACGCTCACTGCCAAGGCATTACCACTGTAGGTATGTGAATGCAAAAAGGATTTCCCTGATTCATAATCATCATAAAACAACTGGTACATTTTATCATGAGTTAACACGACGCTGAGCGGTAGCCACCCTGAGGTGAGTCCTTTTGATAAGCAAATAAAGTCAGGGGTGATATCGGCATGGTGGCAAGCGAGCATTTTTCCAGTTCGCCCAATTCCAGTCATAATTTCATCTGCAATGAGGTAGACATTATTTTGTTTACACCATTGGGCAAGCCTTTTTAGAAAATCTTGGCTATAAATTTTCATGCCACCAGCCCCTTGCACAATAGGTTCAAAAATCACCGCATTAGCGGTATGCTTGAAAGGTTCAAGTTGTGCTTCGATTTTTGTCCAAACTGTTTCACAATCATGCCAAAGGGGATCATGCTTACCTGAAACATAAGGGATATTTTGAATATACTCACAATCAAACATCAGCTCAGCATAGGGTGCAGTAAATAATCCGCAGTCGCTCACACTCATGGCGCCACTGGTATCACCATGATAGCTATCTTGTAATGAAATAAATTGGATTCGATGAGTTTCACCTTTAATTTTTCGGCTAAGGAGTGACATTTTGAGTGCTACTTCAATGGCGCAAGCACCGTCTCCGGCATAAAATACTTTGTCTAGGCTAGGGCAGAGTTGTGATAATTTTGCCGTTAATTGTTCAATTTTACGACTTGTGGTGTTTGCCAGGATAACATGCTCGAAATCATCTAACTGTTCAAGTAAAGCCGCTTTAATGCGAGGGTCATTATGCCCTAGAGACTTACACCACCAGCTTGAAATAGCATCAATCATCTTATGACCATTTTCAAGTTCGATATATGCTCCCTTTGCTTTTTTAACTCTGAAGGGTTGATGATGTTCTTGCTCTTTCATTTGGGTGCAAGGGTGCCAGGTTTGAGGCTTTTGTTGCAAGTTCGATTCTAGTAATGTTTTAGATGGCATTAGTAAACCCTATTTTGTGATCTGCTTGACAGATGTCGAGGATAGCAATAATCTTGCTTCATTTGTAGTGAAGGTATAAAAAACTATGACGGATAAAACAACGATTAGGGCTCTATTTGAGTTACCCTTTAATGAATTATTATTTCAAGCGCAATCAACCCATAGATCATTCCACAATAACACCGAGATTGAATTATGTGCATTGTTAAGCATTAAGACAGGGAGCTGCCCTGAGGATTGTAAATACTGCCCTCAAAGTGCGCATTATAAAACGGAAATTGAGAAAGAAAAGCTCATGGATATTGAAGCGGTTGTCTCACAGGCAAAGCGTGCGAAAGATCTTGGCGCAAAACGTTTTTGTATGGGGGGTGCTTGGCGTAATCCACCGAAGAAACATTTCCCACAAATTTTAGAAATGGTCCGAGAAGTGCGTGGGCTGGGTATGGAAACCTGTATGACCCTAGGGATGTTAAGTAAAGAGCAAGCGGGAGGATTGAAAGAAGCAGGGCTTGATTATTACAACCATAACCTTGATACATCACCAGAGTTCTACGGCAATGTTATTTCAACGAGAACTTATGAAGACCGTTTAAATACCTTAGAAGAAGTTCGCCAAGCAGATATTAAAGTCTGTTGTGGTGGTATTTTAGGAATGGGCGAGACACGAGAAGATCGTATTAGCTTATTACACCAATTGGTGAGTTTACCTAAAGCACCAGATAGCGTGCCGATCAATCAATTGATCCCAATTCCAGGGACACCTCTGGGGGATAAAAAAACAAGTATTGATAAGTTTGAGTTTATTCGCACCATTGCAGTGGCAAGGATCATTATGCCGTCCTCTATGCTCAGGCTATCAGCAGGTAGAACCAATATGTCTGATGAAATGCAAGCACTCTGTTTTATGGCGGGTGCAAATTCTATTTTTCATGGGGATAAATTATTAACCGCAGCAAACCCTGGGCACTCTAAAGATGAAAAACTGATGAAAACATTAGGACTTCAAGCAGTGAAGCATGAGGTGGTTGAAGCGGTATGCTAGTCAAAGATTCTATTGAATACTTGAAAGCAAATGGCTTATACCGAAAACGCTTGTCTATTCAAGCAAGAGAGAATGTGTATTTAACCATTGAAGACCAAAAACTTGTTAATTTTATCAGTAACGATTATTTGCAATTATCACAACATCCAGATGTGATCGAGTCAGTTGTAGAGGCAGTAAAATATTATGGTTTTGGGGCAAGTGCCTCGGCAATGGTTTCAGGCTTTCAGTCACCCCATGAGGCTTTTGAAAATGCTTTTTCGGCGCATGTTGAGCAAGAAGCTTCTTTGCTCTTTAACTCTGGTTACCATGCAAATTTAGCCGTGATGCAATGTTTTTCAGATCGACATACAACAGTAATTGCTGATAAGTTGGTACATGCTTCCTTGTTGGACGGGGTGCAAATATCGCGTGCAACCTTAAAGCGTTATCGGCATGTAGATTATAATCACGCAAGAGAGATTTTAGCGAACCTATCGGGTGAGAAACTATTGGTGACGGAAAGTGTCTTTAGTATGGAAGGGGATATTGCTGATATTGAGAAGTTAGCGGAGCTTTCAAAACAGCATAATGCTTCCTTTATTGTGGATGATGCACATGGTTTTGGTACTTTAGGAAATGACCCTTCCAGAACAGCCTTAGCACGATTGACCATTACGCCACTTGGTAAGGCGATGGGTGGTGTGGGCGCAGTCGTTTCTGGTTGCAAAGCAGATATTGAATACTTGGTGCAACATGCAAGAAGTTACCGTTATAGTACGGCAATGCCAGCGTCTTCTGCAGTAGGGTTGCTTGCAGCATTAAGGGTGATTCAGCAAGAACCAGAACGTCGTGAGCAACTCATAGAAAATATTAGACACTTTAATTACCTCTGCGGTGCTTATGGTATTGTATTGGTTTCAAACCAACTGACACCGATTCGTTCAATATTGATCGGAGATAACCAAAAAACAGAATTTGTACAAGCAGCGTTGCGTAAAAAAGGAATAATAGTTTCTTGTATTCGTCCAGCAACCGTGCCAAAGGGTACGGCACGTTTACGTATCACTTTAACTTGTGGGCATACCCGAACACAAATAGCGGCACTCGTGCGGATGCTTGTGGAATTGTTGTGAGTGATCATTATGTATTTTTACCAGGCTGGGGCTTTGATGCGAATATTTTTGAGTCGATTTTTCAAAAATTTGAATCAGCTGAGTGTATTGGATTACCACAGAATGTAAGTACTGAAATGGATGTGATAGAATATTTAGCTGGGAAGATACCAGATCAATCTATTGTGGTCGCGTGGTCTTTATCAGGTTTATTTGCGTTGGAGATTTTGTCCTTATATCCAAACAAATACCGACGTTTAATCATGCTTGGCTCAACCCCTTATTTTTCTAGAATAGAGGATTGGCGCGGCGTCTCAGAAGCATTTAAAAAATCATTTATTGAAAATTATTTAACCAATAAAGCCTTTTTGAAGCCGACTTTTTTAAAGCAAATTGCCTACCCAATAAGAAACGGTCAAGTTAGAAATCTTCTTGAAATGCATTGCTTGATAGGCCAAGAAAATATTTCTGGATTGTTTTATTTACATTACTTATTTGGTCAAGATTTACGAGAAATTGCATCAAAATATCAAGATAAGATAACCTATCTTATTGGCGATCATGATGCCATATTGCCTCAAAATACGGTGCATCAACTAGAAGCACTTGGTGGCAACGTGACCACCATAGAAGGGGCAGGGCATGTACCGTTTTTGTCACATGAGGCAGAAACAGTAAAACATTTAAGGAGGCAAGGCTGTGAGTGAAGCCGTTAAATTATCTTCTTTTGATAAAGCATATAAAACCTATGATGACCATACTCCTGTACAGGTTTCAACAGGTTTGAAGTTGATTGACGAGTTTATTAATCAGAATATTGAGTTTGAGAGGGTTTTGGATTTAGGGTGTGGCACAGGGAGAACGACTCAGGCGTTGTTTGGAGCAGTAATCCCAAAAGAGCTTGATGCCGTTGATATTTCAGTCTTAATGTTGCAACAAGCCAGAACAAATTTCAATCGTGAGGCAGTGCGCTATATTTGTGCAAATTTTGATAATTGGTTGCCTGATTCACAGTGCAAATACGATCTTATTTTTGCAAATATGTCTCTTCAGTGGAGTGCAAATCTGCCCTTGTTTTTACAAACCTGTTTTGAGCATTTAAACCCAAATGGTCAAATTATTTTTACATTGCCCATAGCGGGTACTTTTATTGAATTGCAAGATAATTGGCAGATGAATGATTTTTTCACCGTGAATGAAATGTACAAGATACTACAAAATGACGGTTTTAAAAATGTGATGGTAGATAGTGAGCGTTATGTTTTGGATTACCAAAGTGAATCTGAGCGTTTACGATCCATTAAATTAACAGGCGCAAATAAAGTAATACAGAGAAGTGTGCCAAGCCAGTTTGCAAAACTTAGGCGACTTATCCAAGAAGAAAAAGATAAAACATATACATTAACCTATGAAATCGGTTTTTTTAGTGCGCAAAAAGTGGGTGATTAATGAAGCGAAATATTTTTATAACAGGCACGGATACCGAAGTGGGTAAAACCTATGTGTCATCTTTGATTTTATGTTTGTTAAACGATCAGGACTTGCGAACAATAGGACTAAAGCCCATTGCTGCAGGTGCTTGTGAAATGGATGGTGAATTAAAGAATGAAGATGCCGTTGCCTTGCAAGCTGCAGCCTCGGTTAAGTTGCCTTACAGTGAGGTGAACCCTTTTTGCTATAAGGAGGCGATTGCACCCCATATCGCTGCAAGTCATGAAGGAAGAAGCTTGTCGGTTGAGCAAATATCGCATCAAATTTCTACAGTGTTAAGAAAGACAGAGTATGATATTTGCTTGATTGAAGGGGCTGGTGGCTGGTATGTGCCTTTAAATGATGAAGAATCGTTATCAGATTTAGTGGTTCATAATGACTGGGATGTGGTGCTGGTTGTGGGCATTAAGTTAGGATGTATTAATCATGCTTTGTTGAGTGCGGAAGCACTAAAAAACTCAGGCGTGAATTGTGTTGGGTGGATTGCAAACTGTGTAGAGCCAGAGAGTAATGTTCAACATGAAAATATCGAAACCTTAATACCGAGAATAGACATTCCTTATTTGGGCAAGGTTGGATTTTGTGATGAGGGTTCGAGTATAAATTTGTTGCCACTATCGGAACTTTCTCTAGATAAAGATACAAGAGTGTGTTAATTTTTTAAATTAAGTAGAATCACGATAAATATTAAGAGGATAAATGAAAAACCTATCTAAAATACTCATAATGGCAGCGGTGTTTTCTGCTGCTGGATTAGCGTATGCAGGGCAAGCTACGGAATATCAATATGGCACAATTACGGCCTTAATGGGGGGTGATTATTCAGTTAAAGCGAGTGTCTCAGAAGTTAAAAAACATAATGATTTTGGTTTGGGTGCAGGTGTTGGTATCGGTGAAGTTATTGCCGTTAATGGTGACTTTTATTTAGCGGATCCAAATGGAAATGCCTCGAAAATGAAGAAGAAAGACGGATTGTCCTATATGACGGCAATAAACTTTAACCCTAAAAAATCTTTGTCGTTTAGGGTAAATAAGGAAATCTCAATTACAGATTTACAAAAATTAATTTTGGAGAAAACAGCGAATAACCAAATCATGTATGCAGTCAAAATTACTGGAGAATTTACTTCGGTGTTGGCTCGTAGTGAAGATCGTGATATGGACTCACAAACGCCGTTAGTTAAATGGATGAAAACACATCAACACAAATTCAACTTAAAAAATGTAGAAGGTACTTTTGTAGTGTTCTATACCCCCAAATATATTGTTGGAATAGGGGTGCCAGGATTCCATACTCACTATTTAAGTGAAGATTATAAAATTACAGGACATGTGCTTAATGCGACGGTGAAATCAGCGAAAGTTGAGAT
Source organism: Gammaproteobacteria bacterium (assembly GCA_963582935.1). Lineage (GTDB taxonomy): Bacteria > Pseudomonadota > Gammaproteobacteria > Francisellales > Francisellaceae > CAUZSH01. The sequence goes on along the minus strand of CAUZSH010000037.1, from coordinate 11,742 downwards.
TGAACCAATATACAATCTTAATCTACGATTGGGAGATGTTAAAAGCCAAGAGAAGGAAGTTACTTTAGATGGGTTGCACCAGTTAGAGAATGTTATCCATCAAAATTAATATGCGCTCGCAGCAAATTTTATATACCCCTATATTGGTCTTTAATCTTAATGTATAAATTATATCGTTGTTTATTATGAAGGTTATTGAATCTGTAATATATATTATGTATAAGGATTGAATCAGGTATATGATTTTTAATCAATATTATCTAAGCTCAAGATGATTTTTTGATAGACAACTAGAGGGTTTTTATGAAAAAGATAACGATTTTAGCTGCTGCAATGATGCTTTCAGTGAGTATCTATGCTGCAAACTCAGCTAGTGGCGTAACGGAAGAAGCATCACAGCCTACGACAAGTTCAATAGGAAATACAGTGGTGGCTAAAACTCCAGCACCGAAAGTAGAGACAAAGACTGACATCCAATCTCCAGTAGGATATTGGATGACGGTAAGTGATGACGAAGTAGGTGGGAAACCTGTGGTGCAGTCAATTGTTCAAATCATGAATGATCCAAAAGATAAATCAAAACTCATTGGGAAAATACTCGTTCCATTTGTCAATGTGGTAGATGGTGAAAAACAAATCCCAGATCTTTTATGTACACATTGCACCGGTGACTTGAAGGATAAGCCAGTTGTGGGGTTACAAATTATTACGGGTGCTGAAAAGTCAGGTTCCGCGGATGGTTCTGATGGTGTAACTTATAAAGAAGGTGAAATTATGGATCCTTCGAATGGCAAAACTTATACCTTAAAAATGTGGACGGAAGAAAATGGCAAAGAGCTAAAAGTTCGTGGTTATATTATGTTTTTCTATCGTACACAAACTTGGTATCGTGTGGATGCCGCAGATGCTCAAAAGTATGGTGCAGAATGTGGTATTGCATCAGGTGCTAAAAGCTATAAATATGTGGGTGCAGATAGCAAAATATCGAATAAAGATCTTTGGAAAACCTGTTCAAACATTCCTAAGCCGTAATTAGACACACCTATATAAGACATTAAATATCTATTAAACGTATTATCTTAATGCGTTTTTTTTTATACTCTATTTATTCCTCTAAGATACTCAATATGTGGGGTTTCTGACCATGCCTAGAATTAAAGAACTTCCTATTGATCTTGCAAATCAAATTGCCGCAGGTGAAGTCGTTGAACGCCCAGTTTCCATTGTAAAAGAATTGCTTGAGAATAGCCTTGATGCAGGTGCGGATGAGATTACGATTGAGTTAGAACAGGGCGGTAAACAGCTGATTAGAATTCAAGATAATGGATCAGGTATTGTTAAAGAAGATTTAGCCTTAGCATTATCGGCACATGCAACTAGTAAGATTTATGAACTTGAAGACCTATCCAATATTGCGACATTGGGGTTTCGAGGTGAGGCATTGGCGAGTATTGGGTCCGTTTCAAAGTTGTCCATTAGTTCTAAAACAAAAGACTCAACGTATGCATGGCTAATCAAGCAAGAAGGGCGGTATGCAGAAAAAATGGACTTGCACCCAGTCTCACATCCTTTGGGAACCACCGTTGAAGTGCGAGAACTATTTTTTAATACACCAGCCAGAAGGACATTTTTAAAAACGGATAAAACCGAATTCGCACATATTGATGAGTTAATCAAAAAAATTGCCTTATGCCATTTTAGGGTCGCCTTTAAACTCATTCATAATGGTAAAGTGGTTCGTCAATTTCAAAAAGCACTAGAGCAATCGCAACAACTTGAACGCATTAGCCAATTATATCTGCCAGATTTTATTTCTGAATCTATCTATTTGGAAGAAGAAGCCGTAGGGTTAAAAATCTGGGGGTGGATCGGAAAGCCTGCTGTTGCCTCAAATAGAGCAAACGCCCAATATTTTTATGTCAATGGACGGATGATTAAAGATAAATTAATCTCACATGCAGTGCGGCAAGCTTTTCGAGATGTGTTGCATCATCAAAAACACCCGACCTATGTTTTATATTTTTCACTAGACTATGCCGAAGTAGATGTGAATGTACATCCGACAAAAAGTGAGGTACGTTTTAGAGATTCGCGTTTGGTGCATCAATTTATTTTCAGTAAAATTCACAGAGCCATCGCGACAGCGAATGGGCAAACGGACGAAGATGCGAATAATGAAACTCATTCAGATGAGACAGTGGCTTCTCACGAAGTAACGTCACCTCACACCACAAATGCACGCGGTATGTCTTATCACCCTGAGCAAACCATGGCAGGAGGCAACCGACAACATGAACTATATAAATCATTACTTTCACCCATATCACTGGATGCGTTGAATGCCGAATCAGGATCTCTACCCTTAACTGTGCGCGAGGGTTCGGCTGAAAATATCTATGGCGAGCAATCAGCGTTGGATATTGTTATCTCTAATGAAGAAAATGTAGAGTTAACGGAAAATAAGAATGATTTTTTACTTGGTTTTGCCTTGGCGCAGGTGCATGGCGTATTTATGTTGGCACAAAGTCGAAATGGTTTGATCCTCGTTGATATTCATGCAGCACATGAACGAGTGCTATATGAAAAAATTAAGCTTGCTTGGCAGAAAAATGAAACTGTTAGTCAAAATTTATTAATTCCAATAAGCGTACATGTAGATAGCCATCAAACTGTTGTCGCTGAAGAACATGCAAACCTTTTGCAGGAAATAGGATTTGATATTTCTTTGCTTGGCACGGATGCAATCGTTGTACGTGCTATTCCTGTGTATTTACATAATCGTGATATTGAGAGTCTTCTTTTAAATATTCTTAATGAATTGCATATTTATGGAAGCTCTAAAAATTCAGAAGCCTACTTAAATAAGATACTCGGCACAATGGCATGTCACAAAGCCGTACGTGCGAATGATGAGCTAACCATAGAAGAAATGAATGTATTGTTACGTGATATGGAACAAACCCAAAGAAGCGAACAATGTAACCATGGCCGCCCAACTTGGGTGGAGCTTGGTATGAAAGAATTGGACAATATGTTTATGCGTGGACAGTAAGCTGTAAACTTATATTTAACGCTTAAGTCAATTCCCATGGGTTTTTGCCCCCCCTGTTGTAGGATAACTTCCACTATTCAATGGCTATTTACTGAAAGTTCAAAAGAATTCAAATTTTTCTTGATTTGCTCTAGCACTCTCAAATTCCTCTGCTTAACTCACTAACGACAGACATATTTTTGATTTTATTTAAGTTAAGTAATTTTAAGTGGGGCATGTGCGATTGCACTGGGAGCTGCGGTGGCACCGAGCATGGCATTAGCGGCGGCTGCTGATTTAAATTTAACGGGTGCTGGGACATGGGCTTTGGCATCTGGAAATACTGGTGTTGGGGCTGCGGCTGCAGGAGATAATGTTGATGTTTATGGCTACACTTTAACCGTGAAAAATGATGGAACGGCGGATGATGGGACAGGTTATAATAGCTTTACGTTAGGAAATGTAACAGATACTGATACAGGAGCGACTACGGGAAATTTGACCATTACACAAACTGAAGATGCGGTTTTAACCGTAGGCATTACTTCTGTTGAGATTAACGGTGATATAGACATTGCTAATACATTTGCAGTTGCGGTTGATAGAGCTGTAGTCGTAACGGTGGATAATAATGTGAGTGCAAAAGATATTTCGATAGAAAATTATGACGTGTTTAGCATATTTCCAGTTTCCGAAGTTGTTTCTTTGGATGTGGGTGGAAATGTTACGGCAACAGGTAATTTGTTGGTGGAGGCCAAGGATTCCCTTACTCCAGAAGACGCGAGTCTAATTGTAACTGGTAATCTAAATGTAACGGGAACAAGTGTCCTTAAGTCAGATACTGGTTTGGGTTTTGCAAACTTAAAAGTGGGTGGCGATGCAACTTTTAGTACTGCGCTAGAGATGAAAGGTGGGGACTTCGGAAGCACAACATTAACACTTGATGGTACATCTTCTGCACAAAGTGTGACAGGAGCCATTAATGTTAGCAGCGGTAGTGATAATTATATCCATGTAATGAATGCCGCTGGGGTAACGTTTAATGGTGCGATTACAGGCGTTTCTGGTATAACTGTTGCCGTTTCTGATGATAACTCGAATTCTATGGCAATATTTAAAAAGGATGTCACAGCAGAAAACATTACGTTAGGAAATGGCGCAGGAACAAATACAAATACGGTAACTTTCGATGCGGCCGAAGGTGACTTTACGGTAAATGCTTTTATAGATGGAACTGCTAATGACACAAGCAATGTGGTAATTACTGGTGGCAATAAAGTCATTGCTGCTTTTAACTGGGGAATGGGCACTCCTTTAGACAATGTCAATATCGCAGCTACAGGTACCTTAGAAGTCAATACCGCAAAAACTATTACATCAGCCGTTAATTTCACGGGTGATGGAACAGTTGATTTGATAGGCACTGCGAGCATCACAGGTGCTGTAGATAACACTTCAGGTGGCGCTGGCGTGGGTACATTGACGAGCACGATAGCAACAGGCGGCACAACAACCTTTGCCGATGCGATAGGAGGCACAAACTCTTTAAAGGCAGTAACCTTGAAAGGTGCTGGAACATTGACTTTTAGTAATGATGTTGCTGCAACAACCATTTCAACAACTGCTGCAGGCACACTGGACTTTAACGGTGACGTAACAGGTAACGTTTCTTTGTTTGTAGGTAGTACTGCTGATTTAGTAGCAAGTAAAAATATAACAGGGACTGTTGATGGGGCTGGAACATTGACTCTAGGAGGTGGTAACACTGTCACAGGAACTGTGGGGGCAGGAACACCTCTGGCAAGCATTACGGCTAACGGTACACTGGTCACAACATTTAACAGTGCTGTGAATGCGACAACTATTACAAATAGCAATACTGCGGGAATTGTTTTTGGTGACGCACTGACTGTTAGTGGCGCTATTGTTAATACAAACCCATTGACTTTAAATGGTACGGGTTCAATTGGCTCGATTTCAGGTGCTGGGTCTGTGACACTTAATGGCGCGGCAACGATTGGTTCAAGCACCAGTTCAGGAGCATTAGCAATTAACAGTGCTAATATTGTCTCAATCACAGGCACCTCTACAGGTTCAACGCTTAATACGGTGGCAGGTTCAACACTGAATATTGGCGGGAATGCAACTTTCTCTGGTATTGTAACGAATGCAGGCAGAGTAAACTTGGCATCAGGTGTTACACTGACATCAGGCGGAACTGGAATCGCGGGTGCTGGAGCTTATGATTTTGAAATTTCTAATGGTACAGGATCTAGTATAGATAATGGCGATGACGCTATTAATTTAAGTACCAATGCTGTGACGGTAACGGTTAATGAGACACAAGCTCAGCTAGATAGTGGCGGGAGTGCAGGTGCTTATACAATTGTGGCAACAACAGATACGACAACTGCAGTTTTACCTGTTAATACCTTAACGGATACTTATTTCTATACTTTTGCGATAGCCGATAATTCTGGTGATGTACAAGTAAGGTTAACAAGCACTACAAATACAATGGCTTCAGCTTTAACGGGTAATGGCACAGTTGCGATAAATAATGCAATAATGGGAGCAGACACCTCACAAGTGGTTCAAGATACTTATCTGGCAGCTATAACTGCAGCCCCAACAGCATCAGCTGTAAATGCTATTGCTGAATCATATCAACCAGCAATTACGGCTAATACACAAGCATCAGTGGATGCAATTCTAAATGCGGCAAGCGTGAACAGCTCTCGTATAGAATCACAAACGATGGCGCTTAGAGGTGGTTCAAATAAGTATGCTTTAAACCAATCTGTGACAGGTGTTGCAACGGGTGAAGCGAGTAAGAATTTGCAAGGTTGGGGTCAGGTATTTGGGCAACGTGCAGATCAAGGTGATCGTGATGGTCAATTTGGTTATACTGCCAATACTTACGGTATCGTACTTGGATTTGATACATCAATGGTTAATGACTCTTTATTGGGTGTGGCGTTGACGTATTCAAGGACAAAAGTCGATGCAGACAATAACTCAGACACAACCATTAATAACTATCAGTTCTCATTTTATGGTCAGTACGATATTACTGAAACCACCTTTGTTCGTGGACAAGCTGGTTATGCACGGGGCAAAAACGATGTTACCTCTAGCACCTTGGGTGATGCAAATTATGATAGTAATCAGTTCTTGGTACAAGCAGAGTTAGGTCGTAACTTTGAAGTCATGAAGAACTTAACCGTAACACCAAGTATTGGTAATAACTTTGTGCATTATAGTGCAGATAGTTATACTCAAACTGCTGGACCGGTTAATCCAGATAGTCTGAATATTAATGAAATCACTTCCAAAGTTGCAGTGTCTTATAACCATGATTTGGGTCAAGGCTCTTTCCTGCAACCTAATGCTTACTTAGGCTATAGATATGACATCATAGGCGCGAAGGCATCTTCAACCAGTTCAGTGGGCGGATCAGCGGTCTTTGAAACTCCAGGTGTAACACCTGCTCGTGGCACAATCAGTGCCGGTGTTGGGGTGTTATATACCTTGACGGACAGTGTGGATTTATCTGCAAACGTTGACTATCAACATAAGTCTGCATTTAACTCTTATGGAGGTAGCTTAAAAGCGGCTTATCGTTTCTAAAGCCTACTAAAACAGTCTCCTAACTAAGCCCTTTCTAAAAGGGCTTTTTTTTGCCTTGATTTTGCTGCAAAGCTTTCTGGTAGCAACTACTTGAAGGTTGTCTATTGGTACACCATAATAGTAAGATATAAAAAATAAAGGAAATAACATGAACAAAGCAGTAAAACCCATTGTTGCAATCGTGATTTTAGGTGCGATCGGATATGGTGTCGGCTCTTATTATGCGACTAAGATCGCGAAAGAGCATGTCGCAATGACCGCAACAAAGATTCAAGGTCAGTCTAGTCATATAGAAAAGATCACTTATGGAGATGTTTCTGCGAATGTGTTTAGTTTATTTACGCATGATGTTGCGATTGAAAACGTGAGAATATATTTAAAATCATTGCCTAAAAATCCAATACTCATTAACAGCTTGAATGTGGATAATTATGAAGTAGATAGTCAAAATGTCACACAGAAATTTAATATTTCATTTAAAGGCTTACACTTAGATAATGCAAACCAATTATTACAACAGTCTTTAGATGTATATTCCACAGATAAGGATCAAATGCCTGTAGACAAGCATGATACGGAATTTGCACAAAAGATATTAGATAAATATCTGAAGAGTGAAGCGAGTGGCTCTTTTGACTATTTGGCAAAAAATGCAGTATTAAAAACAAACTTGCAAATAGTTTCAGGCAGCGATCCTTTGATGCATTTTAGTTCTGAGTTTGATAACTATAAGATTGCAAAACCTGTGAATTATACAATTGATGGATTCTGGGATGCCTTTGCAAATGCAAAAATTAATAAATTTGCTTGGAATCTTGATATTCAAAGCATGTTTGATCCCAAAGTGATTACAGCGCAATATCCGAAGCTCTCTTATTTTATGAAAGACCTTGCTCTAAATATGCAGTCCAATATTGTTTATAATGCGAGCGACAATAAGCTAGGCTTTGATTTTGTGGTGACAAATAATAAGAAGAAAAATGTTGAGATGTCCACAAGCATTGATGATTTTAAGCTTGGTAACTATACACTAACTGAATTAGCAAATGGGAAGCTACATGACGCTGCTTCAGATGCCTATATTGGTTTATCTAAAGCTTTGCTGAATGTATCATTAACGGTGCCTGCAGATCTGATTTCTGCCACTTCGCCTTATAGCGCTAAAATTGTTCAAGAGCTTGGCTATAAAGATTATACGATTTCATATAACCATAATGAAGTTTATGATCCTAAAACAAAACTTGAAAAAGCTGATCTGGTTATAGGGTTGCAAACTAACGTGCCAGATACAGGCGCATCGTTGAGTTCAGCATATCAAATTACCATTAATGATAAGATTATGGTTAAAGATATTGTTGAGCAACTTAGAAAATCTTTAGCAAATGCTGAGCAGGACAATGCTGAGCAAGGCGTGAATCAGTTGACTCAACTGGTGCAAACACTAAAATCTGAAAGTGCGTTCGACGGTATGCATAATGTAGATTCGTTCTCCCTTACCTTTAAAAACCAAAGCTTATATCAAGATGGGATTAAAGTATTCGCAACCATGTCGAACCAAAAACCTGCAGATATTCAAAAAATGATTGAAGGTCTCGTCGAGAAATCTGCCACCGAAGCGAAGGGGGCGATTAAAAAACCGGCATTAATGGCAGTGAATAACTTTGTGCAATCGCCAGATGAAATTAAGATGGTGATTACACCGAAAGATAAACTTAGTGGCACAGATATTAGCAACTTCCTGATCGCTCGAATTGAAGATTATCAAAAGATGAGCCAAGAAAGTGATAAAATGGATCATCAATTTGAGACAAGCATGCGTGATTTACAACTTCGTCGACATCAAGCTGAAGCGGATAAAGCTGAAGTGAGATTGGAAACATCAAAAACAAAGGGTGTTAAAAATGCAAATGGTTCTGACCCCGTTAAGCAAGATGCTGTAGCGGTGAAAGTGGACTATGCAACGGAAGAAAAGACATTGCTAGAGGCTTACAGTAAACAATCCAATCAGTTGTCAACAAGCTATGCTGAACAACAGAAAGCAGCGGTGGATACTTTCACAAATAAGCTGAATTTTGTCTTTTCATCTGGAGCGATCAAGACTAAATAAAAGTTAGAGAAAATTAGATTTCACTTTGACTTTAAAGCTGGTTTGAGAATAAAAAAAATAAAATGCTGAAAAATTATACATTTATCTGAAAAGTTATCTATAATGAAGCTGTGAGTTGTTATTTAAACAATCTAATTAAAAACAGGAAAAAAACATGAAGTGCGCCTTACCGATTGTAGAAGTAGTGGAAGCTACGGAAGCTGAGGATATTATAAAATTTCCAAACTCTATTTTGAGTGCCTTTCAGACAGATATGTTTTTGTCTGATCGACCGCAATTCACTCAGGAAAATATGGTTGGGGGGAGTGATGGATTTCACTCGGCACAAATGTCTTTGTATCGAATCTACTCAGATGGCTCTGTTTCATAGGCAGATTTTTCAAGCTCATGGCTTTCAGGCGTCTCAAGAGAGATGCTTCCTATCCGTCCTTGCCTAAAATCAAGAATAAGTTTTTCAGCTGCTTGGTGTAGATTTTCCACGCCATCGTTTTTGATTGCGCCTAGGCTGCGAGCAATATGTTTTAAAATCTCATCTTCTGAGCAAGAAAGTACGCTTTCCTTATTTAAGGCATAGCGTTGGCATAACTTTTCCAGATGTGTCTTTGTCATATACTTAATAAAGTAATAAGCAGCCGTTGGGTAATCCATAGCCGTGTCACGAATGGCGCCACAGATGGCCAGCCTAAAACTTGCATCTTCACTTTTTGGAGAGGGCGACATGATGCCCGGGGTGTCTCGTAGGTAGAAGGTACGCGCAAGCATGATGTTTTGCTGTCTTTTTGTAATGGCAGGTTCATTCCCTGTTTTCGCAATCTTTTTTCCAGCTAAGAGGTTGATGAGGGTTGATTTTCCAACATTTGGTATTCCAACGACAACGGCACGGATTGGTTTTAAAATCGTTCCTCTTTTGGGTGCACATTTTTCAGCAAGCGCCATGAGTTTTTTTTGGGCTTGTTTATCTTTTATGGTGTTTAGTGCAATGGCCTTATTTTGATAGTAGGTGAGCCATTGTTTTGTCGTTTCCTTGTCAGCAAGATCGGTTTTACTTAAGATTTTGATAATAGGTTTATCTTTGGCGATCTCATGTAAGATAGGATTGGCGCTGGCTTCAGGTGTGCGAGCGTCAACGATTTCAAAGACAATGTCAATTTGAGGGATAATTTTGGCAAGCTCTTTGCGAGCTTTATGCATATGACCAGGAAACCAATGTAACATGATTTGTGTCTCCTTGAATGAAATAAAATGGTAGTCGCAACCAGATTCGAACTGGTGACCCCTACCATGTCAAGGTATTCCAGCGTGGTTTTCATGATACAAGCACAAGCAACTAAAAGCTATAAAAAAGATAAGAGAAGGGTAGGTTGTCGCCCCTAAACCCAATTTTAATTTTAAACTGTGATATTGGGGGCCTAGGGCTATACCCCGACTTTTGTCCTTAGTTAAATTTTAACCAGAGTTGCACTAATTTAGTTGATTGGTTAAAATTGTTTTTTTGGATACAGAGCTATCCCAAGCAGCGCAATAATAGAAACAGCAATAAAGTATACTGCCGGCATAAGTATGTTACCTGTTGATGATATTAAATAAAAAATAATCATGGGGGCTAAACCACCTGTTGTTGCAAAACTTAAATTATAAACAATTCCAACACCTGTATATCTTATTTCTGTTGGAAAGCTTTCTGCTAAAACAGAAGGGACAATAGCAACAGCAGCTCCGAAAGAGAAAATACAGAAAATACCATAGATAATTAAGGATAAATCATGGTGGACAAGTTGATTAAAGACCTTATAGCTAAACACAATTGTGATTATTGAAGCCATGAGTAATATGTACCTTTTATTAAATTTATCACCAATATATCCAAAAATAATACTCAATGCCATAACAAGAAATAAGACTATTGTGTTAATCAATAAAACATCACTCATGGGTATTTTAGCTAACTTTGCATATGCTGGCATTATCAAAAACAGCACCATAATTCCAGCTGAAACAAGCCCCATTAAAGCCCATCCACTAAATATTTCCAAGGGGTACTTCTTAATAACCGTTATAATTGGGACTTTGACTTTTGATTTTTCCATATCCTTGAACAAAGGAGTTTCAACTAGCTTTCTACGTAAATAGAACCCCCATATTCCAAATATCCCTCCAATTATAAATGCTATTCTCCAGCCATACTCTATAACCTCAGAGGCAGAGAGAATCTTAGTTAGCCCCATATTAACTAATTCACCTAAAATAATTCCTAGCACAAGTCCAAAGAATATGATTGAACAAGCTAAAGTTTTAACTCTTGTTGTTGTTTCTGAAATAAAGGTAATGGCTCCAGGGATCTCTCCTCCAATCGAAGCGCCTTGTAATAATCTTAATACTGTAAGAATTATTGGCGCTAAGATGCCAATACTCGAATAGGATGGAACCAATGCTATTAAGAATGTACTTAGTGCCATTATTATAATTGAGTATGTAAAAGTTTTTTTGCGTCCATACTTATCACCGAAATGTCCAAATATTATTCCGCCTATCGGCCTTATTAAATATCCAGCAGCGAATATAGAGAAGGTTAACAAGAGGCCTGCTGTTTGACTTTCTGTTGGGAAAAAGGTTTTGCTGATGGCGATGGCAAATATAGCAAAAATTATAAAATCATAGAATTCAAGTACCCCACCAATAGAGGAATAAAATATAGATTTTTTCATCAAGCTTCCTTTTTAAATAATAGTAATTGTGTTTGAGCATCAGTTTATTGAGTTGCTCAATCTCTTAGATGAATCCAAAGAAAGGATCGTATTTTTGGATTCATATCCTAGGAATGTAGTGTATTGTATTTACGGGATTTATGGAATCCAATATACACATCTAAACATTGTAAAAATAAATTGCCCAAAACCATATTTATCGCGAACGCTAATGACAAATAAGTCATACGGATCCTTAATATCATGAGGTTTCGTAATCCCATTTTCCC
>CAUZSH010000036.1:0-19614 GCA_963582935.1 Gammaproteobacteria bacterium | reverse complement strand
CTTTAATAATGTTTTTGTAAATTGCATAAGATTATCGTAAATTTTGACAGTTTTTTCAAGTTCTGAATGTTTTTTAATCGTATTTATGCCTTTTCCTGTTCTGACTAAGATCGGAGTGCAGTTTGCAGAGCGTGCAGCTTGAACATCTTTGTATGAGTCGCCAATAAAATAAACATCCTTTCCTAGCGGAATATTCAGTTTTCCGGAAATCTCATTCAACATGCCAGTTTGAGGTTTACGACAGGTGCAGCCATCTTTAGGTCCATGCGGGCAAAGTGCAATGTATTTGATTTCACCATGATGAGCAGAGATGCCATCAATCATTTTTTGGTGCATTTGGTGTAAAGTGTTGAAGCTATAATATTGACGAGCTATGCCAGATTGATTCGTTGCCACAGCAACAGGAATGCCTGCTTGCGTTAATAGACCAATTGCCTCTAGGCTTCCTGGGATCGAATGCCATTCATCAATGGATTTTATGTATTGATCTGAATCTTCATTAATCACGCCATCGCGATCTAAAATAATTAACCGTGGTTTTTCTTGTGTCATGGAAGCATTACTTGTTTGAGAATACTTTTCAGTTTAGATTTTAATGCTAAATATATAAAGATAACTAGCCAACAAAATATCCATGTCAAGATACTTACTGGGTGGTGTAAAAGGTGTGTAATAAGAATTAATGCAAAGATAATTAGCACACTTAGAGAGAAAGCACGAATAATATGGGCGGCGGTAATTTTTTGATCTTGATGGACAGGGTCTGACATGGTTAAAAAATGTAGAGTGTTTATAGGGGTTGATGGTAAATATTTTTAGGGTAAATAGCTACATTATACTTACTTATAGGTACGAAGCTCAACGGTTTTTAGTTTATTGAAGCGTAAGCCACTATAGAACATGATGACCAAAAGTCACCTGCTTTAGAGAATATGGCTTTTGTGATGCCAGCATTCTGGCTGCCTGAGAATAAGCCACTTTGCTTTATGTTTCTAACTTCGCATGACCATGAACTTACGGTGTCCGAAGAAACCGGTTTTATATTTTCGTTTGAGCTATTAACGGCGATATAATTTTAGCGATGTCGTGGGGGCGTCAATATAATTTCAGAGTGCTCGTCCAGTACTCCTATAGCTATATTTGGTGGCAGCTCAATTTTAAAAGATAATTTTCCATTATTGTTCTGTGGTGATATATTTAATATAGGTTTTTGAGAGGCATCTAGCACGCTCCTATTAGGATCAAATGCATATCCTTTAGATATGAGATATTCTGAGGCTTTTATATGGGCACCCAATGGTTGAGTGAAGCTTTTAATTTCATTTGAGGAGTTGCCCATGGCCTCTACGGTTAATGCTCCAAAACCAGTAGGGCTTACTGCAAACAGATTTGCGCTGAAAAAAATTAATAGTCCAGTTATATATATTTTGGACTGGGTCAATGCGCCGTCTATGGCAAATAATAAAAATTTAGGTATCATGAGTTTGTCTAATAATTAGGGCTGTATTTGAATTGTGGAATTAAATTTTATTTATTCTTTACCGCTACTTTCTCAAAGGGAGGCTAAGCATATACATTGAAAAATTGTTTTATTCCTGATTATATTACTGCTTGCCATGTCAATGCCCTTATTGCTCCATAGTAATGTGCGGGATTGTAGAGTTAATACAAACTAGTTAGATATAGGAGACAGGGCTTATTTTGATTTGACATCCTCCCCCACCTAAAGTTATCTACAGCGCCTTAGTGTGGGGCGTTATTATCAAAGGCACGGTACGTTATTTACTGTAATCAACGTACCAATTACCCTATTTTAAATGAGTTCATGTATAGTGGGTAAATGCGAATATAAGTAAGCAGAGTAGTCGTGATTACCAAAGACAATCTCAAAATTCTTCTCGTTCAATTTCGTCATGCCGAGAGTATGAAAAATCATGAACGCGAAAATGTAGCTCGCAGTGCAAATGTAGCGCTACCTCAGGTGAAAGTTCTAAGTGCGTTGTCTGAACCTTTGGATGATGATATTTATGATTGCTCAGACCTTATTGTTTTGGGTGGAAGCGGTGATTATTCTATCTTTGCTGATCTTGCCTGTATGCCAAAATTAAAGTCGTGGATGCGGCGTGCATTAAAAGAAGATAAACCTTTATTAGGCTCCTGCTTGGGCGCACAATTTATGGCGGAGTTCTTGGGCGGCGAGGTTGTTACAGACCCAAATCTTGAGGAAATTGGTAGTATGGCGGTGAGCTTAACCAAAGAGGCAGAAAGTGATCCGTTATTTTTTGATTACCCAGAAGATTTTATGGCACAAATAGGGCATCAACAAACCATCATTCAAATTCCCCAAGGCGCAAAGCTCTTAGCCAAAACAGATAAGGCCATTCATGCCTTTGCTTGGCCAGGGTTATCACTGTATGCCATGCAATTTCACCCTGAGCTAACAAAAAAAGGAATGGTTGATCGTATTATTCATCATCGAGACGGTTATGCCTCTGATCCTGTTGAGTACCATAGAATTATCAATACGGCTACTGAATCACCTTATACTGATAATATTATTGAGAAGTATATTGATAGAGTGGCATTGCCGAGGGTTAATAAAAACTAATCTGAAATTTTTCCATGCTTTTGAATGAATTTTTGTAAAGCGGCTTTTGTTTTCTCGCTGTCACAGCTATCTAATAATTTCTCAAATCGCTGAGTAGCTTCAATCGATACTTGCTGGTTTTCCAAGACTATTTCAGGCTTTACCTTAGGCTTTTCAGGAAAAAATAATTTGAAATGAATTTGTACTAGGTCACGGAAATAGGGTTGTTGTTTGATAATCAGTAACAATTCATTTTGGATAAGTCGAAGTTCTGTTAATATTTGCGAGCTTTGGGTGTGTAACGTTAAATTATAATGTTGGAAATTAGCCACTTGGCAATATTGAAGTAGGGGGTGATTTATTTTTCGAAGTGCTTGTTCTGTTTGTTTTAAAATATTGACACGTTGGAAGATGAGCTCCAGGGGAGTTGCCGTTTTTTTATGGCAGATGTCATCAATATTTTGCAGCGACTTATGTTGATTTTTCATCATACACCATTTAGTTATATCCCTAGCCAGTGTATACTGGCTGGTAGATAGTATACCAGAAAAGTGTTAAAGGAAAACAGATGACTTCAGCGATACTCAGTAAAGTATTTGGCAGTCGAAATGATCGATTAGTTAAGAAGATGATGCGGAAAGTTGCCAAAATAAATGCGCTGGAAGCAGAATATCAAGCATTATCAGATGAGCAACTAAAAGCAAAAACGGTAGAATTCAAAGAGAGGATATTAAAAGGACAAAAACTAAATGATCTTTTGACCGAAGCATTCGCGGTGGTTCGTGAAGCAAGTGTTCGCTCTTTAGAAATGCGCCCATACGACGTGCAAATGGTGGGTGGTATGGTGCTTCATACAGGTAAGATTGCCGAGATGCGCACAGGAGAAGGTAAAACGTTGGTGGCGACGTTGCCGGTCTATTTGAATGCGTTAACGGGTAAGGGTGTTCATGTTATTACGGTGAATGATTACTTGGCTTCTAGGGATGCTGAGCAAATGGGTGTGCTTTACAGTTTTCTTGGGTTAACGACTGGTGTGATTGTGGCAAACCTTTCACCTGAAGAGCGACGTGCGGCTTATGCTTGTGATATTACTTATGGTACAAATAATGAGTTTGGGTTTGACTACCTTAGAGACAACATGGCTTTTACCAAGGAAGAGCAAGTGCAGAGAAGCCGTAACTTTGTCGTGATTGATGAAGTGGATTCGATTTTGATTGATGAGGCGCGCACCCCGCTGATTATCTCAGGTGCGGCGGATGATAGTTCTGAGCTATATGTGCTCTTTAATAAACTGATTCCAAGGCTCACTAAGCGTGAAGAGGAAGAAGGGCCTGGTGATTATTATTTGGATGAAAAAGCAAAGCAAGCGCATCTGACAGAAGATGGGCACACTAAAATTGAAGAAATGCTAATACAAGAGGGTGTTTTGCAAGAGGGTGATAACCTTTATAGCCCGCAGCATGTGACCAAGATGCATTATTTGAATGCCACACTGCGTGCACATACGCTTTATGAATTAAACGTTGATTATATGATTACAGACAACCAAGTTGTTATTGTGGATGAACATACCGGGAGAGCGATGGAAGGGCGTCGTTGGTCTGATGGTTTACATCAGGCGATGGAAGCAAAAGAGGGTGTAGAGATTCAGGGAGAAAACCAAACGCTTGCGTCAATCACTTTCCAGAATTTCTTTAAGCTCTATAATAGACTTTCAGGTATGACGGGAACCGCTGATACTGAAGCTTTTGAGTTTCATAGTACCTATGACCTTGAGGTAGTGATGATTCCGACGAACTTGCCACCCATGCGGGCAGATCATGCGGATCTTATCTATTTAACTCAAAAAGAAAAATTTACTGCATTGATAGAAGACATTCAGAAGCGTGTGGAGAAAGGGCAGCCGATTCTCGTGGGTACCGCATCGATTGACACCTCAGAAATTCTTTCTACCATGATGCGCAAAAAGAAATTAAAGCATAGCTTGTTGAATGCGAAACAACACGAACGAGAAGCCGGCATTATTGCGCAAGCAGGCAGTCCTGGAGTGGTTACGATTGCCACCAATATGGCCGGTCGTGGTACGGATATTATTCTTGGTGGTAACTGGCAGGTAGAGATCACAGATTTAGAAGATCCAACAGACGAGCAAGTACAAGCGATTAAAGATGAGTGGGATAAGAGACATGCCACCGTGATTGCGGCAGGTGGGTTGTGTATTTTGGGTTCTGAGCGTCACGATTCGCGTCGTATTGACAATCAGCTTCGAGGTCGTTCAGGTCGTCAAGGTGATCCAGGTGAAAGCCGTTTTTATCTCTCTCTTGAGGATAGCCTTGTGCGTATTTTTGCACCAGAACGTATGGCAAATATGTTGCGTAAACTCGGCATGGGTAAAGGTGAAGCCATTGAAAGTAGCATGGTGACGAAGGCGATTGCTAAAGCGCAAAGCAAAGTTGAAACCTATCATTTTGATATTCGTAAAAACCTGCTTGAGTATGACAATGTGGCAAATGATCAGCGTCAAGTGATCTATTCGCAAAGAGAGGAGCTATTGGTTTCTACAGATGTTACCGAAATTCTAAACCACATGCGAGATGAAGTGGCAGAGGCCTTTGTTTCAAACTTTGTTGCCGACCAAAGTATGGAAGAGCAATGGGATATCGAAGGCTTAGATGCGGCATTAAAATCAGATTTTGGCATGGAGCTGCACCTAAAAAAACTTTTGGATAGCGATGAAACCGAAGTTCACGATGAAAGTATCCGTGCGAAAGTGATTGATGGTATTAACGATGAGTATATTCAAAAAGTGGAAGCGTTAGATGATGCGTCTATCCGACAGTTTGAAAAAGTAGTGGTGCTTCAAGCTTTAGATAGCCATTGGCGTGAACACTTAAACAATATGGATCACCTTCGTAATAGCATTAACCTTCGTAGTTATGCGCAAAAGAATCCGAAGCAAGAATATAAACGTGAAGCATTTGAGCTGTTTTCAGATATGCTAGATCAGTTTAAATATGAGGTGATCTCAACATTGGCAAAAGTGCGTGTGCAGAACCCGGAAGAAACACAAGCTGTAGAAGATCAGTGGCGCAATTCTGTTGATAATTTAGACTTTCAGCATGATGATGTTTTGGCAGGCACTCACGAAGAAGAGGCGGCGGAAGCAAAGCCACAGGCGCGAGAAAAATCACAGGCACAAGAAAAACCAACTCAAGAGCCTTTTGTGAGAGAAGGTAAAAAAGTGAGAAGAAATGAACCTTGTCCTTGTGGTTCAGGTAAAAAATATAAGCATTGTCATGGGAGTTTGTCTCAGGTGAATGCTGAGTAAGCGTTAGCTGTTTTTACCCTTCAAAACCGCATCACTCTCCGCATAGGCGTCTTGTGCAAAATCGCCCATCCAAGTAGCAGTTTGATTAAACGATTCTACAAAATCATCCCGCTGCTTGGCATTTACTTTTTTATATTCATCATTCATTAGTGTGACAAACTCACCAATCAAATCCGTGCGGTGATCATCCGACATAATAATATCAGCATAGAGATTGGAGGACTGGCTAAACAAACGTCCTACAATATTGAGTTCCATGCGATAAACGGGGCTTGCAAGTTTCAATAGTTGATGAATATCAATATTCTTTTGATGCAAGAAACGCCCTAAGCAATAAACAGAAAAATGTTCAACGCCTTGCACAAAACTCATGGTTTCATCATGTTGTTCGGGTGCCATACTTTCTAAATGAAAATCAATGGCTTTCAAAAAATCGATAAACCATTGACATTTTTCAGGGTACCGTCCATCACAATATACAATCACTTGGTTATGAGGGTGATCAATAGAAGGTCCAAAAATAGGGTGGAGACCAAGCACTGGACCATTGTGGTGGCGGAGCATATTTATTAAAGGTGATTGTTTAATACTGGTGAAATCTGCAAGAATAGTATTGCTTGAAAGGTATTTAGAAGCGCGTTTAATGGTTTCAATGGTTTTATCTATGGGTACGGAGATTAAGACGAGATCCTGTTCTGCCAATAAGTGTGTATTAGATTCCCAATCTTTTCGACCAAATAGCGTCACCTCGCAGTTTGTTACAGGCGCTAAGGATTTTTGTAGCATCCTCCCCATTGCGCCATGACCACCGATAATGAGTATTTTCTTTTTTTGTATTGTCATGTTTATACCTGTAGCCAAAATGTAACTGGGCCATTATTGGTGAGTGAGACGGACATATCGGCACCGAATATGCCTTGTTGTGTCTGTGGGTGGAGTTTTGAAATCAGTTCAACAAATTGCGCAAATTTTTCAGTGGCAATATCAGGTGGGCAGGCTTTAGAGAAACTTGGGCGCAACCCTGAATTGGTATCGGCTGCAAGCGTGAATTGTGGCACCAGTAACAGTTCACCTCGCACTTGTTGCACATTTAAATTCATTTGCCCTTTTTCATCGGAAAATATACGATAGCCCAGAAGTTTTTTAATCAGCTTTTGTTGGGATTGTTCGTTGTCTAACTTTTCGATACCAATTAACGCTAGTATTCCATGTTTGATGTCTGCGATTTGTTTTTGATCAACGCAAACACTTGCATGGGTGACTCTTTGTATTAAAGCGATCATGATACTCTCAAGAATTAAATGTAATTTATTCTAAGACTTATTGGGGGATTTTATAAGTGGTTTATAGGACTGAATATCAGGAATTAATTGTCATCCATCGTATAAAATATTACCATAGGCAGGTTGTATTTTTTAAAAGGATTAGGTGTGAATAAAAACATTGTCATTCTAGGCAGCCAGTGGGGCGACGAGGGTAAGGGTAAAATTGTAGACCTTCTTACAGATCAAGCGGATGCGGTAGTTCGTTTTCAAGGCGGACATAATGCAGGACACACATTGGTCATCAAAGGTGAAGTGACAAAGTTAAGTCTCATTCCTTCAGGAATTCTACATGAAGGTGTTCAAAGCTTTATCGGTAATGGTGTGGTGGTTTCTTTACAGGCGCTCACAAAAGAAATGCGTATGCTTGAGGAGAGAGGTGTTCCTGTTTCTGAGCGTTTGCTGATTAGTGAAGCTTGTCCTTTAGTCCTGCCGGTTCATGTTTTGATTGATGAAGCACGTGAAGCGCAATTAGGTAAGGATAAAATTGGTACAACTAAGCGTGGTATAGGACCCGCTTATGAAGATAAGATTGCACGTCGAGCCATTAGAATTGGAGATTTAAAAAATCCAGATCGTTTTAAGGCGAAACTGACTCGATTGTTGGAGTATCACAATTTTGTGCTAAAAGAATATTTTGGTGTAAAGGGTGTGGATATTGTAGATTGTTACGAAGAAACACTGAACCTTGCTCAAAAAATCACTCCATTGATTGATGATGTTTCAGCATCTTTGAATGCATTAAGGAAGGCAGGCAAAAGGATTATATTTGAAGGTGCCCAAGGCACATTGCTAGATGTCGATCACGGCACTTACCCTTTTGTTACTTCATCAAATACCACAGGTGGTACGGTGGGCGCAGGCGCTGGTTTTGGCCCTTGTTATTTGGATTATATTTTGGGCATCACCAAAGCTTACACAACACGTGTTGGAAGTGGCGCTTACCCAACGGAGTTAGACAATGAAATTGGGATACATCTTGGTGAGAAAGGACATGAGTTTGGGACGATCACAGGACGTAAGCGTCGTACGGGTTGGCTTGATCTGGTCGCGTTAAGACGTTCTATCGAGATCAATAGTATTACGGCTTTGTGTATTACCAAGATTGATGTGATGGATGAGCTTGCTGAAATAAAAGTTTGTACGCATTATGAATTAGATGGCGTGAAGCGTGATTATCCTCCTTATGATTCAGATGATTATGATCGCTGTGAGCCAATTTATGTAACGTTGCCTGGTTGGAAATCTGAAACTTTCGGCACAACGGAATATAATGAGCTGCCAGAAAATGCTCAGAAATATATCAAGTTTATCGAAGCTCAAATGGGTATTTCAGCAGATATTATCTCAACCGGTCCTGAGCGTAATCAAAATGTGATTGTTAATGCACCTTTTGGTAAGCGCTAGCCATATAATTTAGCTTAAAAAATTAATTGCGACAATACATTGACTTTGCCATGATTTCTACCATGCTTGATTGTATTGGTATTTTTTTAACGTCAAGAGGAAAGCTAAGATGAGTAAATTAGGTAAACCATTAATATTGGCAACTTTAATGTCTTCGGCAGTTTTTTTGGGTGGTTGTTCTTCTTTTCAAGCTAAAGATAAAGCGCAAAACCCCAAGCAAGTAGAGGTGACGCAAACAATTGTTAATACCATTACTATCTCTGAAGTTAAGGAGGCTCAAGATGAATGGGCGGCAGGTTTGATTAAAATTGGTAAGGTCTATACCGCAAAAGGAAATTATAAAATGGCGGCAAGTCATTTGATTGATCAGTTGTATGCTTATAACTATGAAGATGGCGTTGTTTTATTTAAGCCGACAAAAGCTAAGGATGATCAGTTTAGAGGAGAGCATGATAGTGCACTTTCTTACTTCGTTGGTGGTAACGCTCAATATGATGAAGACAAAGGTTTTGCGCTAGCGCCTTGGACAAATATTGTGTTCCATAATGACGAGTTTTATAAGCATGGGGATATGGCGCTTGTCATGGGTGAGTATACGTTTACAGATGCGGCCGGAAATTCCGCGGATGTGGAGTACACCTTTGGTTATGTAAAAGATGACAAAGGAAACTTAAAAATTGTATTGCATCATTCTTCGCTTCCATATCCGGGAGAGTAGTTAACCTTTATTTGAGTCTGATCAGGGTGCAAGCCAATACTTTGATAGCTTTAAGGGATGCTTTCAGATTATAATATTAGGAGATCTTTTAAGGGTCTTAATGCCCATATTAAAGTATTCCTAAGGAGTTATAATGAGAGCGAAGATTGAAGGTATTGTTTTGTTTGTGTTAATTGTTGTACTGTCTGTATTTCTGTATCATTGGCTCTCTGGATATCGTAATAACTTGGGCATGCTATTTAATTATTTTTGTGTACTATTTATCTTTGGGTTTTTGCTTTTTCCATTAAGGGGATTAAACAAAAAAGAAGCCGTTAATAAAAGAATCACATTGTTGGGATATTTTAAGTATTTAGGTCGAGATATTGTCTTATTGGTAAAAGCTTGTATTTATGCTGTAACCTCTATTTGTAGGGTTATATTGCGTTTAATTCTTCAGGTATTTAAAAAGAATGTCCAACAAGCAAAGGGTGTTCAAAACCCTGATTAATGCCAAGATAGAGAATGATTGAATACACCTCTGAACAATCGGCGATTATTCAACATGATTCTGGGCATGCGATTGTATCTGCCGTTGCAGGGAGTGGTAAAACCCAGACGTTGATTGGAAGAATTATCTATTTGCTGAAACAAGGCATGGATCCAAGCCGGATCTTAGTCGTGATGTTTAATAAGTCTGCAAAAAATCAATTTGAAGTGCGTCTCGAGAGAGCATTAAACTCAAGCACAGAAGATTATGATGCTATTGGACAAGTCCGAATTAAAACCTTTCACGCCTTAGGCTATGGTTTGATTCGATCACTTGAAAGGATGAAGCTACTTTCTAAAGGTAGGTTGATTCCGCACGTGTATCAATTTGATCAGTTGGTGAAAAGCGCTTTGGAAAAAACGCTGAAATTTTGTCAAGCAGATGAGGAGATTACCGCAGAGCTGATTGAGCAATATAGTAATATGATTGCGTTATATAAATCCGAACCCGTCTCGTTTTCACAAAATAGCCATTTCATAAAGTTGGATCGCAAAGAACGTGAAAAGGTGGAAGTGTTTTGCCGTTTTTTCGAGTCTGCTCGACAACAAAAAGGCTTAAGAACTTTTGATGATTTGATTTTTGAGCCCACCACAATTGTTAAAAAAATACCTAAGGTGGCGGCACAGTTTTCAGATCAATTTGATGTGATTATTGTGGATGAATATCAGGATATTAATCAGGCACAGCAATATTTGTTGAAGATGCTTGCAGGCGTGACTGCAGAAGTGATGGCGGTGGGGGATGTGGATCAGACCATTTATGAGTGGCGTGGTTCAAAGCCGTACTATATGTTAAAGGGGTTTTCAAAGGATTTTAAAGGTTTGACGACCTATCCTTTATCTCAAACCTTTCGTTATGGGCATCGTCTTTCATTGGCCGCGAATTATGTAATACAGCATAATAAACAGAGGGTTAAGGGGCTTTGTGTGTCAAATAGAACCGCGGCTGTGGATACCATGGTCGAGGTGCGGGGCATGAGGGAATTGCCTGTAATTGTTGCGGAGCTTAAGCGTAGCGTAGAGTGCGGGGAAGTACAAAGCTATGTTTCGGTAGCCGTTTTAGTGAGAAAGTATAGTTTGGCGACATTATTTGAATTAGAGTGCTTGAAGCAGGATATTCCTTATGAGATAGAGGGTGGAGCCAGTGTCCTGAATTCGCCTTTACTGCACTCTATGTTGGGATATTTGTATTTGGTGGACAACGCCAAGGCCATGTTAAGTTTGCCCATGGCGTCTCGAAAAAAAATGATTCTAAGTATGTTGAGCTATCCGTCATTATTTTTAGTGCGTACGCAATTGGATGGCATTGTGAGCGCGTTGACAGAGAATGTGATGATGGGCGAGTCTATTTTATATGGGCTCTCACTGGAAAAGCGCATTAAGCCATATCAAGCTGAGCGTATTCGATCGAGAGCATTTCTATGGTCAGAGTTGCTTTCATATTCAGGAAATCAAAATTGCCATCAAGTTTTATCAGATGTTGTGGTGCGCTTAAAACTGCAATCTTACCTTGAGAAGTCAAATCGTTATTCTAGTCAGCAATCATTAGGGCAAATATGCGGTGACATCTTGGCATATGCTTTGATTCAAAATTTATCCATTATAGATTTTATAAAGCAATTTCAGCGTTTAAAGCATACAGCGCAAACTTCACAGGGTGTAGGTGCTGACAAAGTCCGTATTATGTCCATTCATCGAGCGAAAGGGCTGGAATGGCAGAATGTTATTTTGTTAGATATGACCGAGAAAAGCATTTTTGGAGCGAAAGACCCTGAAGCGGATGTGGTCGAAAGTGAGCGACGTCTCATGTATGTAGGGATGACCAGAGCAAAGGAATATTTGATGATTGTGGCGGGGAATGATCATGCAAAGCGTCGAAAATGGGATACTGAAGGTGTCGGCGCGCATCCTGAAGTATTAAGACCCAGTAATAGTGTTCGATTTGTCTATGAGTTAAATTTACCCACTTGCCATCTCTATGCAGAAGCGTTGATGCAAGAAAATGTTCAAAAACCACTGATAAAGCAAAATAAAACCATTGCTGACAAATATTGGGCGGAAATGACATGAAGAGTATCGGTCGTGCAAAAAATCAGTAACCAATGATTTTTATAGTGATTTTTGTGGTATAGTTGCCTCATCTAAATTCATCTAAATTCATCTAAATTCATCTAATCAAAGAGAAAAGGTTGTTATTATGAAGAAAGCTTCAAAAATCTTGATTGCCAGTGTTATTTCATCTGGTGCGATCCTGTTATCGGGATGTGCTGCACCGTTAATTGCGGCGGGTGCTGGTGCAGCGGTTGTTGGCGCAAATGTTGCGGGAAACAATGCAGGTGCAAAAACACAATTAAGTGATACGCAAATTAAGTTTAGAGCCGTCGGTTTTCAGGCAGATTATCCTGAGTTGAAAAATAATTCTAATGTGGAAATAACCGTTTACAATCATATTGTTTTAATGCTTGGACAAGTGCCAACGGAAGAAATCAAGGTGGGCTTGGCGAAGAAGATTGCGGATCTTCCTGGTGTGATCGTGGTGTATAACCAGCTAAAAGTTGGACCCACAATTGGTATTGGGCAGTTTAGTCATGATAGTTGGCTCACCACAAAAGTCGTGAGCAGTTTTCTGACAAATGGTATCAGTAGCCTGAAGTTTAAAGTGGTTACAGAGCACGGTATTGTTTACTTAATGGGTGTGGTCACGAAAGAAGAGGGGCATGAAGCGGCAGTGGTGGCAAGCAAAATTTCAGGTGTGCAGAAAGTTGTGCAGGTATTTTCTTATATCCCGGCCAAAATTCAAGATAATGAAAAACAAGCAGATCAATCAGGTTCAAATGATCAAGCCAGTCAGGTTGAAACATCTCAAATTGAAACTCCCACGATTGAAAACCAAAGTGACCTTAATGCCATTGGCCCGAGTGCGTAATAATGCCTCGGCAGAAATTATGTCCTGTCATTTTATCAGGTGGGTCAGGCACCCGGCTTTGGCCGCTGTCTCGACAGCAGTCACCCAAACAGTTTATTAATTTACTCGATGATCACAATCTTTTGCAAGATACCGTTGCAAGACTTTTACCGATTGGCAATATTGAATCGGTAACCGTGGTCTGTAATGAAGATCATCGCTTTCAGGTTGCAGAATCTCTGCGAGGGCTTCAAGACAAAGAGGGAAATGTCAAACGTACCGCCCATATTATCTTAGAACCCGTTGCCAGAAATACCGCACCCGCCATTGCTTTGGCCGCTTTTGATTTAATTGATAAGGGCAAAGATGCCATCATGCTGGTGCTGTCTGCAGACCAGCATATCAAACATAGCGCACCATTCTTGGATGCCGTTCAGTTAGGTATGGGATATGCCGAGCAGTCTAAAATTGTGACCTTTGGTATTTGTCCTGACAAGCCGCATACTGGTTACGGGTATATTAAAAAAGGGAAGATAACTGGAACAGCTTTTGCAGTTGATTCCTTTGTCGAAAAGCCAAGCCTTAAAGTTGCAGAAGCCTATCTTCATTCCAGAGATTATCTCTGGAATAGCGGCATGTTTATGATGAAGGCATCCGTTTATCTGAAGAGCTTAAAAGCATTTGATGCGGAAACCTATCAAGCATGTTTTAAAGCATACGAAGGAAGGCATACAGACTTGGATTTTATTCGGGTTGACAAAGAAGCTTTTTCTGACGCAAAATCGGAATCTGTGGACTATGCCATTTTGGAGAAAAGCAAAGACCTAGTTGTGTTACCACTTAAGGATTCCGGATGGTCTGATGTGGGTTCATGGGGTGAACTCTTTGAATTAAAAGAAAAAAATATGGACGGCAATATTATTGATGGTGATGTGCTCACTGAAAACGTAAAGAATTGCTATTTACATTCTCATGATCGCTTACTGGCCGCCGTAGGTATTCAGGATTTAATCGTTGTTGAAACCGCAGATGCTATTTTGGTATCACACAAAGACAAAACACAAGAAGTAAAAAAAATTGTTATCCAGTTATCCAAGAAAAACCGTGACGAATTACGACAACACAAAAAGATTTATGCTCCTTGGGGTTATCGGGAGATGCTGGTGAAGAGTGAGCGTTTTATTGTGCAAAAAATCCTTATGGAAGTGGGGCAAAAAAGCGCATTGCAAATGCATTATCATAAAGTAAAGCATTTCACCATTTTATCGGGAACGGCTGAAGTTGTAATAGATGGGGAATCAAAAATATTTGCTGAAAACAGTTCTATCATGATTGGAATTGGTGTGAAACACCAACTGATTAACTGTGGCAAAGTGCCGTTAAGATTAATAGAAGTTCAATCTGGAAGTTATTTAGACGATGATGATATCGTTCGATTTGAGGAAGACAAATGAAAACAAGGCAAATAGTGAAAACAGCATTTATAACAGGTGTCACAGGTCAAGATGGCGCCTACCTTGCGGAATTATTGTTAGATAAAGGCTATGAAGTTCATGGTTTGATGAGAAGAAGCAGCTTGTTCAATACAGATCGCATTGATCACCTATACGAAGGGCATCATAGTGATTCAAAGTTTCATCTACATTATGGTGATATGACGGACTCCTTAAACCTCACTCGTCTGATTAGTGAAATAAAGCCAGATGAAATTTATAACCTCGCGGCTATGTCTCATGTGCATGTGAGCTTTGATACGCCAGAGTATGTTGCCAACGCCGATGGCATCGGAACGCTTAGGATATTGGAAGCCATTAGAATACTCGGGCTAGAAAAGAAAACAAAAGTGTATCAGGCATCTACATCCGAACTATATGGCAAAGTGCAAGAAGTGCCCCAAACTGAGGAGACGCCTTTCTATCCAAGATCTCCTTATGCTGTTGCTAAGATGTACGCTTATTGGATTACCGTAAACTATCGTGAAGCCTACGGCATATTCGCAAGCAATGGCATTCTCTTTAATCATGAATCTCCAAATCGAGGGGAAACCTTTGTCACTCGTAAAATTACGCGTGCTGCTTCAAAAATCGCACTAGGGTTGCAAGACAGGCTCTATCTTGGAAATCTAAACTCTAAAAGAGACTGGGGACATGCCAAAGACTATGTGAAAATGATGTGGCTGATTCTACAAGCGGATCAAGCAGAAGACTGGGTCATGGCAACGGGTATTACCACGGAAGTGCGAGAATTTGTACGTATGGCATTTGCAGAAGCTGGTATCACGCTGGTATTTAGTGGAGAAGGTGAAGATGAGATCGCTACGGTAGAATCTTGTAGCAATCCTGAATATCAAGTTGAAATTGGTAAAGAAGTGGTTGCCGTTGATCCAAAGTTCTTCCGACCTACCGAAGTAGACTTATTAATTGGCGATGCTGCTAAAGCACACCAAAAATTAGGCTGGAAACCAAAGCATACCCTAAAAACACTTGTGAAAGATATGATGCAATCCGATCTAAACCTCATGAAAAAAGAGCAATATCTTCTGGAAGGCGGTTATAAGATTAATCGGTATTTTGAATGATGGATGGGCAAGCGAAGATATATGTTGCAGGGCATCGAGGACTGGTTGGTTCTGCCATTATGCGCGCACTTGAAAAGCAAGGTTACACAAACATTATTTTTAGAACTCATGCGGAGCTTGATCTTACAGATACGCAAGCAGTCAAACAGTTTTTTGAAATAGAAAAACCAGAGTATGTTTTCTTTGCCGCGGCAAAAGTGGGTGGGATACAGGCGAATAATATTTACCCCGCAGACTTTATTCGTGAAAATATCAATATCCAACAAAATCTGATCCATCAAGCCTATTTAACTAAAGTTAAACGCTTACTCTTTCTTGGAAGCTCATGCATTTACCCTAAAGACTGTCCGCAGCCTATAAAAGAGCGGTATTTATTAACAGGACCACTAGAACCAACAAATCGTCCTTATGCTTTAGCCAAGATTGCCGGTATTGAAATGTGTTGGGCTTATAACCGTCAATACGGTACAAACTATCTTGCTGCCATGCCCACTAACCTTTATGGGCAGAATGATAATTATGATTTAAACAATTCTCATGTATTACCTGCACTGATTCGTAAGTTTCATGAAGCAAAGATTCAAAATAAACCATATGTAGAAGCCTGGGGTACCGGCGCACCAAGAAGAGAGTTCCTGTACTCGGATGATATGGCTGACGCGTGTTTATTTCTCATGAACTTACCTGAATTGAAGTACAATCAGTTAGTGCAAGATGAGCATAAAGCACCACTCATTAATGTAGGTTGTGGAGAAGATGTCACCATAAAAGAATTAACGCAACTTGTACAAAAAGCGATATATTATCGAGGTGATATAAAATGGGATGCAACAAAACCGGATGGAGCAATGCGAAAGTTAATGGATGTTGAGAAGCTGAAAGATTTAGGCTGGTCTTATCAAACGAGCTTGGAGTCGGGCATTGAGTTGGTGTATCAAAGTTTTCAAAAAGACTGTACGCCATGACTTTTTTAAAGGAACTTTTTGGAGTATTTGAAAAGCGAGATAAACTGAGCTTCTTTATTCTCATTGCTTTTTTGATTCTCTCGGGGTTTACTGCCGTATTAGGAGTGGGTGCAGTAATTCCTTTTATGACGGCGTTGATTGATCCTAAAAAATTAGAAAGCATTGCGTTTTTTAAAGGAATGGATTATCAAAGTATTGTGCTGATGTGCGTGATTGGTTTGATTGGTGCATTTTGGCTTAAAAATATTATTGCCTACATTGCCATTTGGGCACAGTCGAAAATCGTGTTTGGGATTTCAGCGAGGGTGTCAAAAAGACTTTTTAGAAAGTATATGACTGCGCCTTACAGTTGGCACCTTTCAAAAAACACACCAGATCTTATGCGTAACGTGAATACTGAGACAAGCATTTTTGCGAACAATGTGGTGAATGCCTTTGGAACAATGCTGACAGAAATAGCTTCAGCAACCATTGTGGTTTGTCTGCTGCTTTACATTAATTTTTGGTTTACAGTCGTGGTCTGTGTGATCTTGGCAATGACGTTGTTTATCTTTGCAAGGTGGACAAGAAAAAATGCGCACCATTATGGAAATCTACGTAGAGAAGTGGCGTCACAGCAGGTCAGGCAGGTGCTACACGGATTGGGCGGCATTAAGGAAACTAAGATATATCATACGGAATCATGTTTTCTCGATCGATATTATGCCGCAGTAGATGACTCGGCGCGTGTTAATATATTCTTAGCCGTGAACCAAAGCTCCTCTCGATACTTTATTGAGGTGATTGCGATTACGGTGATTTTGATATTGGTCTACTTTTTTATTTCAGCAGGAGAATCTTCACAAAGTATTATGTTATTGCTTTCTGTCTTTGGTGTGGCAGCCGTTCAGTTATTGCCCAGCATGAATCGGCTTATGCAGGCCTATGCCACTATTCGTTTTTCTCGTCCTGCATTGTATACCATGTATGCGGAGTTAATGGATCAGAGCCCAAATGATGTGGTTGGGAGAGGGATTTTAGCCATTAATTTTGAGCGTGAGATAAAATTAGAGGCGGTGAGTTTTTGTTATAACAAGGATAAAGTGGTGCTAAGTAAGGTGAATCTTGAGATAAAAAAAGGGCAATCAGTGGCATTTGTGGGGCATTCAGGTGCGGGGAAAACCACATTGATTGATTTGATTTTAGGGCTTTATAATCCAATGGCGGGTAGTATCGAAGTGGATGGCGTTGCGTTAAATTCCGACAATCTTAAAAGCTGGCAGAAGAATTTTGGCTATATTCCTCAGCAAATTATGCTGTATGAAGGAACAGTGAAAGATAATGTTATGGCAAGTACTATGAATCAGGGTATTTCAGATGCTAAGATATGGAAAGCGTTGGAAATTGCGAGTTTGGATGCGTTTGTCCGAAAGCTACCAAAGCAATTAGATCAGCCTATTGGTGAAAATGGTGTGAGACTTTCTGGCGGACAGCGACAACGTATTGGCATTGCGCGTGCGATGTTAAATGACCCTAATATACTGGTTATGGATGAGGCCACGGCTGCATTAGATAACCAGACTGAAAGAGAAGTGACTCGTGCGATTAATAAAGCCTCTGAGGGGCGTACGGTAATTACGATTGCGCATAGGTTAACAACGATAGAAAATTATGATGTGATTTATGTGATGGATAAGGGGCGCATTGTTTCAGCGGGAACTTATGGGTCTCTGTTTGAGACTTGTGAAGTGTTTCGGAAGATGGCGGCAGTAAACAATCACGAATCAATCCTAGTGGGTTGTGAAAGAGGAAGGAGATTATGAAAGTATTGATTTTAGCTGGTGGTTTTGGAACTCGTCTAAGCGAAGAAACGGATATAAAGCCAAAGCCAATGCTGGAAATTGGTGGGAAGCCAATTTTATGGCATATTATGAAAACGTATTCGCATTACGGCTATAATGAATTTGTTATTTTATTGGGATACAAGGGTTATGTCATTAAAGAATATTTTGCTAATTATTTTCTTCACCAAAGTGATGTTACTATTGACTTAAGCTCCAATAATATTGAAGTTCACAATAACATTAGTGAGCCATGGAAAGTTACACTTATTGATACTGGTATAGATAGTATGACTGGGGGTAGGATTAAAAGAGCTAAAGATTTTATTGGAAAAGAAGCCTTTTTATTAACGTATGGAGATGGCGTCTCGGATGTGAATATTAAAGAGGTTGTGGCGTTTCATCAAAAAAATAAAGCGATGGTAACGATTACTGCTGTGCAACCAGAAGGCAGGTTTGGATCTTTAGATGTCTCTGGAGACATGATAGAACGGTTTACCGAAAAACCTGCTGGAGATGGAGGACTGTGGGTAAATGGTGGCTTTATGGTTTGTGAGTCAAGTGTATTGGAGATGATTGACTCAGATGAGACTATCTTTGAGCAAAAACCATTGCAAAATATTGCCGATTCTGGACAGCTAATGGCATATAAGCATTTTGGTTTTTGGAAGTGTATGGATACCCTGCGAGATAAAGTGGCATTAAATAATATGTGGGATAACAATGAAGCTATCTGGAAAACGTGGTAATGGAATGTTTGTTTAATAAGAGTTATAAGAATAAAACGGTGCTGGTGACTGGTCATACGGGTTTTAAAGGTTCTTGGCTGTGTTATTGGCTAATAAAAATGGGTGCCAATGTGATTGGGTATTCTCGAGATGTACCCACAATCCCGAACCATGTTTCTTTATTAGATTTGGATATGACGTCAATTATTGGTGATGTTGGAAATTTAGAGCAATTAAACCATACCTTTCAAACCCATAAACCTGATATTGTATTTCATCTTGCCGCTCAGTCACTTGTAAAGTTCTCTTATGAGAATCCAATAGAAACATACATGACAAATGTGATCGGTACTCTCAAAGTATTTGAGGCTTGTAGAAACGTGAATGTAAAAGCAGTTGTTAATGTGACCAGTGATAAGTCTTATGAAAATAAAGAGTGGGTCTGGGGGTATAGAGAGAATGATCCAATGGGAGGATATGACCCGTATAGTGCCTCAAAGGGATGTGCTGATTTATTGACTAATTCTTACAGGAGCTCATATTTTAATACACTATATTATAAGAAGAGGCACAATACGCTTTTGGCTTCATGTAGGGCTGGAAATGTAATTGGTGGTGGTGATTGGGCTGAAAATAGGCTTTTGGTAGATACTATGATTGCAGCATCAAGACATGAAAAAGTGATTATTCGAAATCCGAATGCCACAAGACCTTGGCAGCATATGCTT
>CAUZSH010000035.1:0-19644 GCA_963582935.1 Gammaproteobacteria bacterium | reverse complement strand
TCGGGCATTATGGCGGAGTTGATCGTTGGTTTTCGAGAATTAGAAGATACATTAGAAGATAGAAGAGAGGTATCTCCAACTGCATTTTTAAATCTAAATAAGTATGTGCTTCTCGGTGCGAAAGCATTAAGTCGATATCAATTTTCAGTAACGATAAAAGGAAAGTCGCCACAATTTTTATATTGGATGGCAATGCCATTTTTTGCGCCCATGCCTTGGGAGGCTGAAAAATTTTATGCGCAACAAGGAATGTCGGATAAAAATATTTCTCTAGACTGGTATCCCATTGGCACGGGTCCCTATTTTCTAGCTGAAAATAATCCTAATCGAAGAATGGTGTTGGTTAAAAACCCCAATTATCATGCTGATTATTACCCGACGGAAGGTGAAGAAAAGGATCAAGAATTAGGGTTGTTACAGGATGCCGGGATGAAATTACCTTTTATTGACCGAATTATCTTTTCACTTGAAAAAGAAAGCATTCCTAGATGGAATAAATTTTTGCAAGGTTATTACGACCGATCTACCGTGAGTTCTGATGCCTTTGATCAGGCTATTCGCTTTGGCAAGTCAGGAAAGATTGAGCCATCTCCAGAGGTCGCAGCAAAGGGCATTCGGTTGTCTACAACGGTGCAACCTTCATCCTTTTACTGGGGATTTAATATGCAAGACCCAATTGTGGGTGGTGATTCCGAGCGAGCAAAGAAATTAAGGCAAGCCATTGCCATGGTTTTTGATGTGGATGAATATATTTCTATCTTTATGAATGGTCGGGGGATTACGGCACAAGGACCGATTCCACCAGGAATATATGGACATTCAAAGGAATTGAATCCCGTTTTATATGATATAGAAACGCAGCAAAAGAAAACCATTAAAGATGCAAAAGCTTTATTGAGTGAAGCAGGCTATAAGGATGGCGTGGATAAAATGACTGGAAAGCCTTTGATTTTAAATTTAGATATTGTTTCGAGTATGGGACCGGATGATAAAGCGCGTCTTTCTTGGTTAAGAGCTCAGTTCAAAAAAATAGACATTCAACTCAATATACGGGCGACACAATATAATCGTTTTCGTGAAAAAATGCGGATCGGGAGCGCCCAGATTTTTTCTTTTGGATGGAATGCAGACTACCCTGATCCTGAAAACTTTTTAATGTTGTTGTATGGACCAAATGGAAAAGCATTAAATGATGGTGAGAATGCTGCAAATTATAATAATCAAGCGTTCAATAAGTTTTTTGATCAAATGAAAAATATGGACAATACTCCAGAGAGACTTGTGATTATTAACAAGATGATTGAGATTGTTCGAGAGGATTCTCCTTGGATTTGGGGGTTTCATCCTAAGTCATTAACTCTGTCACATAATTGGGCTCGTGTAACGAAACCACATGCGATGGCAAATAATACCTTGAAATATGCTAGAATAGACCCCAAGTTAAGGGCAGAAATGCGGGAAAGTTGGAATGTTCCAAATATTTGGCCAATTCTTAGCGTAATTATTATTGCGTTTATGATCACCATTCCTATTGTGATCAGTTATTGGCGAAAAGAACATCGTAAACTAAAAAAGATAGATGCATCTAAATTTGATTAAAGAGGCGATAACGTGAAAAAAAAATCACAGACACCAGCGGTAATAAAAACGACGAAAGATACTTTAAACCATGAAATATTCCGTGCCTACGATATTCGCGGCATTGTAGATGTGGATCTAACGGAAGAGGCGGTGCATGATATAGGTCTTGCTTTAGGTTCTGAAGCGCAATCACAAAACGAAACGCTTATTGTGGTTGGAAGAGATGGTAGGCTCTCGGGAGCAAAATTAATTCAGGCATTAAAAGAGGGGATTTTAGCTTCTGGGTGTAATGTGGTGGATATTGGTGTCGTGCCAACCCCTGTACTTTATTTCGCAGCACAAACGCTTGGAACGGGTTCTGGGGTTATGCTCACAGGCAGTCATAATCCTGTTAATTATAACGGATTGAAAATGGTGATTGCTGGAAACACTTTGTCAGGGGATGATATTCAAGCATTAAAGAAAAGGATTTTACAGGGAAACGTTGAATCTGGTGAAGCGAATGAACAAAATCGTGAGCCCATTCCAGATTATATTAGTTGTATTGTGGATGATGTGATTGTTGCAAAACCGCTTAAAATCGTGATTGATGCGGGAAATGGTGTGGCGGGAGAAGCCGCGCCACTGCTATTTCGTGAGCTAGGATGTGAGGTGCATGAGCTTTATTGTGAAATTGATGGTCATTTTCCAAATCATCACCCTGACCCCAGTCAACCTGAAAATTTACAGGAATTGATAAAAGTCGTTCATGAGAAGGAGGCGGATATTGGGTTGGCTTTTGATGGAGATGGCGATCGTTTGGGTGTGGTGACGCCGAAAGGCGAAATTATTTATCCAGATCGACAGCTTATGCTTTATGCTAGAGAGCTTTTGAAAGAAACGCCTAAAGCGACCATTGTTTTTGATGTGAAGTGCAGCAAAAATCTTGCGCCTTATATTGAACAGTTTGGCGGGATCCCAATTATGGCAAAAACAGGTCATGCCTTGATTAAGAAAAAGATAAAAGAAGTGGATGCAGCATTGGCCGGTGAAATGAGCGGACATACCTTTTTTAATGATCGTTGGTTTGGCTTTGATGATGCTTTGTATACTGGTGCCAGATTATTAGAAATTTTGGCTCATACTGATCTAGATGCAGATCAATTATTTAATGAGATCCCGCAAAGTATCAATACCCCAGAGATTAATATTGCGGTACCTGAATCACATAAGTTTGAAATCGTTCATGGGTTGGTGACTTCAGCGCATAATGCTTTCCCTGATGCGGATATTATTAGCATTGATGGGGTGCGACTGGAATTTACAGATGGCTGGGGCTTGGCTCGAGCCTCAAACACCACCCCATGTTTGGTGATGCGTTTTGAGGCAGATAGTGAGGAGGCTTTAAAAAGGATTCAAACTCAAATGACGGCGTGGGTGAATAGTTTTATTTAGTTTTCTTTTTATAATCAATCGGAAAAAAAGTAAGGTAAAGGCTAAATAAAAAATACCAAGCGATATAAATGATACAGATAGCATTTAAAATGGGTGCTTTATTTGGGTAGGTGAATAATAGTGCCAATGTGGCAGCTCCCCATACAATTGTCGCACTAAACATTAACGTTCTCACGCACTTAGATTTACTGATAAAGTTCATTCTAGAAGGATAAATATATTTGATTGGCACAAAGGTAAGCACGGCCAAAACTGCGATGATAATAATGTTTGTTGTGTGTGTGGTTTGCCAGTAATAAAGGTAAAAGACTGTGATGTTCCAATAGCTTGGGAATCCTTTAAAAAAATGGTCATCCGTTTTTGCATCTAGTTGCGTAAACTGGTAGCAAGAAGCAAGGGCGATCATTATCATGCTCGGGATCTTCCAATCTTCTGAGACAATGGAGCCAGTTAAAATAATAAAACATGGGACAATGACAAAAGTTAGGAAATCAATGATATTATCGAGAAGTGCACCATCAATATTGGCATACTTCTTAATGTCGATCAAGCGAGCAAATGTGCCATCTATGGCATCAATAATAATGGTGATAGCAATATACAGAAACGCCAAAAACATGCTGCCTTTATAAACTTCATAAAGCGCAAGAATGCCAAAGATAGCGCCTGAAGCGGTAAAAAGATGAACCAGCCACGCATAGACCGTTTTATAAGTTCGCTCCATAAGGATAAATTATTTGCTTTAAAAACATAATATTGCTCAATATAGCATAATTTATGGCTTTAACCCAGAATCAAGTAGCAAATCTATTATTTCATTTTGTTTCTCATTTTTTATAAATTCCGAACTATACTCTTCTAATATGATGGTTTTTAAAGGTATTCATGGCAATGAAAAAACCTAAACGTGTTTCAATGGCAATAGGGTTATTATATGCTTCTAGTCTTTTAGGGCTATTAGAGGTGACAACTTCTGCCACATTAACAGGTGGATATTCGCCTTTTGCATCTATTGACATTACCTTGTATTCAATATTGCTGGTAATCGCTTTTATCATTGGACGGGGCATTAATACTGCTCGTGTTGTTTATATTTTACTGGCGGTTATCTGGTTTGGTTCGCTCCTTTTTGTATTGCCAAGTATGTTTCATCATAAGATAAACTTAATGATGATTTTTATGCAACTCGTGCTAACAATTGCCGCTGTATACATGTTATATCAGCAAAAATCGAATCAGTGGTTTCGAGATCAAGTGAATAAAGGAAATCTAAATTAGCGTTAAGGGTTTGCTTTTAACATGCCAAATTTTTTCATATTAATCATCAGCAATGAAATAGCGGCAGGGGTAACACCTGGGATTCTCGATGCCTGTCCAATCGTTTCTGGTTTTTGCTCGGATAATTTTTGGCGTACCTCATTTGAAAGTCCAGACACTTTTTCGTAATTAAAGTCATTGGGGATTTTACGAGATTGATATGCTTTAAGTTTTGCGATTTCATCTTGTTGGCGGTCAATATAACCTGAATATTTGGCTTTGATTTCTACCTGCTCTGCTGAAATTGGATCAACTAAACCAGGGCCAAATTCAAGAACCGTCATTAACAAGGTATAAGTCATTTCAGGGCGTTTTAAGAAATCGAAAAGGTTTGATTCGCGGGTTATGGGCTTGGGTAATAATGTATTGATCAATTCAGCTTTATCCGTTCCTGGAGCCACCCAAATGCTTTGTAGTCGTTCGATTTCATTTTTTATATTGTTCATTTTAGTTGTAAAAACATCAGTACGTGCTTGATCGACAAGCCCAAGCTTTATGGCAATAGGGGTTAATCTTGCATCAGCATTATCTTCGCGGAGAATTAAACGGTATTCTGCGCGCGAGGTAAACATTCGGTAAGGCTCTTGTGTGCCACAGGTGATCAGATCATCAATTAGGACGCCAATATAAGCTTCATCACGTTCAGGATGCCAGGATTTTTTATCTTGGGATTGTAAGCTAGCGTTTAAGCCCGCAAGTAAGCCTTGGGCGGCAGCTTCTTCATAACCCGTAGTGCCATTAATTTGGCCAGCGAAATATAGATTTTGGACATACTTTGTTTCTAAAGAATATTTGAGATCACGAGGGTCAAAATAATCATATTCAATGGCATATCCAGGACGGGTAATATGGGCATTTTCAAATCCTTTAATGCTGCGAATAAGCTCTAATTGCACATCAAAAGGTAGGCTAGTTGAAATCCCATTTGGGTAGAGTTCTGTGCAATTTAAGCCTTCAGGCTCCACAAATATCTGATGGGAATCCTTATCGGCAAAACGTACCACTTTGTCCTCAATTGAGGGGCAGTAGCGAGGGCCAATACCCTCAATCATGCCGCCATACATAGCAGAACGATCAAGATTGTCTCGAATGATTTGGTGTGTTTTCTCATTTGTGTAAGTAATATGGCATGACACTTGAGTTGGGTGATCGGATATTTTACCCATAAATGAAAATACAGGTATTGGACTATCTCCAGGTTGCTCCGCTAGCACTGAGAAATTTACGCTATTACTATCGATGCGGGGTGGTGTTCCTGTTTTAAGGCGAGCGACACGAAATGGCATGGAGCGAAGTTTATCTGCAAGTGCATTGGAGGGTGGGTCGCCTGCACGACCACCTTGGAAGTTGCTACAGCCAATATGTATCTTGCCGCCTAAAAATGTTCCAACGGTGAGCACAACAGTTTTAGCATGAAACTTTAGTCCCATTTGTGTAATCACACCCGTAATTATTCCCTGCTGAATTATAAGATCATCTACGCTTTGTTGAAAAATGGAAAGATTTTTTTGGTGCTCCAACATTTCTCGGATTGCTTGTTTGTACAAACTTCTGTCTGCTTGCGCGCGCGTTGCACGAACGGCAGGACCTTTTCTTGAGTTTAACGTGCGAAACTGAATCCCTGCTTTGTCTATTGCTTTTGCCATTAACCCACCAAGGGCATCTACTTCTTTTACCAAGTGACCTTTACCAATCCCCCCAATAGCAGGATTACAGGACATTTGCCCCAAGGTATCGATATTATGCGTCAGCAAAAGGGTTTTGGATCCCATGCGAGCTGCAGCCGCCGCGGCTTCTGTACCAGCATGTCCGCCACCAATGACAATAACATCATACTTTTCTGGGTAATACACAGCGTAATTTTCTCAACAGTTAATAACGATAAGAATGATAATGAAAATTGTCTGAAAAGTCTATTTATTGACTAGTCTAGATGTGGTTAGTGTGTAAACACTAAATCGATCATCTTAATTGTTATACCAAACATTAAAAGCAAGAGCATAATCTCGAGCACTTTTGGTGGGATACTTGATGAGAGTTTAACACCTAGTTTAGCAAAAATCATACTGGTCGGTGCCATGCATAAAAGTGCTGGCCAATAAAGATAGCCTAAGGCGCAAGCAACATGAATATGATCAAAAAAACCAAGAATGATATAGGCGATTGTTCCGATAATGGTGATGGGAATCGTGATTGCGGAGCTGGTACCAGTAGCGATTTTTATGGGATAGCCTTTATGTGTGAGGTAGGGAACCGTAATCACACCACCTCCACCGCCAAGCATGCCACCTTGCAAGCCAATCAAGATTCCGTTAAATATGGCTGAATGACTTTTAATATGAATATCAATATCATCAGCAATCACACCATCCGCAAATTTTTTCTTTGAGGATGGCTGAATGACTTTTTTGAAAAGTTTAAACATCATTAAAATTAACAATAATGCAAAAAACAAACTCAACATATAGCTGGGCAAGAAGCTTGCAACAACAGCGCCTGAAGTACAAAATAAGACCACCCAAGGAATGGTGCGTTTAAAAGCATATTTATTTATTCGATGTTTCTTTTTGTTTTCTCTAAAGGCTGTGGCAGAGGTAAAAATCATAATGGCCAAAGAGGTGCCGACAGCAAAGTGCATGTAATAAAAAGGGCCGCCAATACCCTGATGAAGAAACACATACGCAAGAACTGGTACGAAAATAACACCACCACCTAAACCCAATAGCCCTGCGGCAAGTCCCGCAAAACAGCCAAAGATAATCATGATGGCAATTTCCATTTTTATAAAGACCTTGTTAACTTTTAATCTCAGATATTTTTAATAATAGGTGAAAACCTTATAATAATCAAAGCGACATTGCTAAATTAACGGCCTGATTAATCGCACGTTTTGCATCAACTTCAAGCGCCTTATCTGCGCCACCAATAATATGAATATTTATGTCTGAATCTTTTAAGGCGTCATAAAGATCACGCACAGAATTCTGACCTGCGCATAAAATCACATTATCAACATCAATGACTTGCGTTTTATCATCTTTAGAAATATGAAGTCCTTTATCATCAATTTTATCATAGCTTACACCGGAAATAAGGTTGACGTTTTTATGTTTTAAAGTGCTCCTATGAATCCAACCTGTAGTTTTCCCAAGTCTTTTTCCATGCTTTTCTGTTTTACGTTGCAACAAGAATATGGTGTGGTCTGATGGTGTGATCTCAGGTTTGATGAGTCCGCCACGATGGGTAGCGTGAATATCTATCCCCCATTCTTTGTAGAATTCATTTTTATCCAAACCAATTTTCTTTCCGTTATGAGCTAAATAGGTGGCAACATCGAAGCCGATACCGCCTGCACCAATGATTGCTACTGTTTTTCCTACTTCTTTGCTACCATTCAGTAGTTCCATATAAGTCACTACCTTTTCATGGTCAATGCCTGGAATACTCGGAATCCGTGGTTCAATTCCGGTGGCAATAACAATTTCATCAAAATTTTCAGATTTAAGCTCGTTTTCTGTGACAATGTGATTTAATTTTAAATCAACCTCATGTTCTTTAATCTGATGTTTAAAATAACGAAGTGTCTCTGTGAACTCTTCTTTTCCAGGGACGTTGCTGGCTAAATTAAATTGTCCACCAATGTGGTCACGAGCTTCAAAAAGTGTGACCCCATGTCCGCATTCAGCTGCGGTTATCGCAAAACTGCATCCAGCAGGGCCCGAACCGATTACCGCTATTTTTTTAGGCGTTGTTGTTTTTTTGAGTGAAACTTTTGATTCAAGGCAAGCCAATGGATTAACTAAGCAAGAAACGCTCTTTTTCAAGAACACATGATCAAGACAGGCTTGATTGCAGCCAATGCAGGTATTAATCGCATCTTCTTTACCTTGAGTTGCTTTATTCACAAAATCAGGATCGGCAAGGAAAGGGCGCGCCATTGAAATCATATCGGCTGAGCCACTTTCAAGGATTGACTCAATCACATCTGGTGTGTTGATACGATTTGTTGTGACAAGTGGAATAAAAACTTCGCCTTTCATTTTTTGTGTGATGGGCACAAAAGCACCTCTAGGTACCATTGTGGCAATGGTGGGAATACGCGCCTCATGCCATCCAATACCTGTATTGATAATGGTTGCTCCTGCTTTCTCAACAGCTTTTGCCAAGGCGACAACTTCATCCCAACTGCTGCCATTTTCAACCAAATCAAGCATAGATAGACGATACATGATAATAAATTTATCACCAGTGGCTTTTCGAGTTGCGGCAACAATATCCACTGCAAATTTCATTCGGTGCTTATAATCGCCACCCCAATCATCTGTGCGCTTATTAGTTCGAGTGACTAAAAATTGATTAATCAAGTAGCCTTCTGATCCCATAATCTCAACACCGTCATATCCAGCAGATTGTGCTAGAACGGCACTTTTAGCATAGTCTTTAATGGTTTTATGGATGCCTCTTTTACTTAAGGCTCTGGGTGTAAAGGGAGAAATAGGTGCTTTGAGTTTAGAGGGTGCTACCGCAAGAGGGTGGTAAGCATATCGTCCAGTGTGGAGGATTTGCATGAGTATTTTTCCACCTTCATCATGAACAGCTTGCGTCACTTTTTGATGTTTTCGAGCCTCAGATTTTTTGGTCATTTTTGCCGCAAAAGGCATCACCCATCCTCGAATATTCGGCGCAATGCCGCCGGTAACAATCAGACCAACGCCGCCTTTAGCGCGGGCAGCATAGAAAGCAGCGAGGCGATCAAAACCGCCTTTTTCTTCTTCAAGACCCGTATGCATAGAGCCCATAATGATGCGATTTTTTAAGGTGGTGAAACCGAGGTCAAGTTCTTGAGATAAAAGTGGATATTTGTTTTCAGGCATCATGAATATTACATTGAAATGGTGTGTCAATAATCATAGCATATTAAATAAGTTATAGGAGTTCTATTGTTTCATCTTTAAAATATCCTTTATACTAAGTAATTCAGGGAGTTGTCCCTACAGATAAATAACTTATTGACATAAATACAGGTTTTCACATGTTACTTTGGCTTGCAAATTGGTTAACAGAATATAATCGCATATTTTTCGTTTTTAATTATATCGCACTTCGTTCCGTATTGGCAGCACTCACGGCCTTGCTTATTGCGATTATCATTGGTAAGCCAATGATCCGTTGGTTACAAAAAATGCAGATAGGGCAAATGATTCGTGATGATGGTCCCCAGTCACATTTAAGTAAAAAAGGCACGCCAACCATGGGAGGGTGTTTGATTCTTTTTTCCATTGCCATCTCCGTACTGCTTTGGTCAGATTTAACAAATAAATTTACTTGGATACTCCTGTTTGTAACTTTAAGTTTTGGGTTGATTGGCTTTTTAGATGATTATTTAAAATTATCAAAGAAAAATGCAAAAGGACTAAGGGCGAAATGGAAGTACCTAATGCAGTCAGTCTTTGGACTGATTACGGTAGTGGCTATTTTTCTGGTTTTGAACCCTTACATGGATTTATCTATTTCCATTCCTTTTACCAAACAATTGGTTATTCCGCTTGGTGGATTTTTTGTTATTTTTGGCTATTTTGTCATTGTGGGTAGTAGCAATGCGGTTAATTTAACAGATGGACTAGATGGTTTGGCTATTTTGCCTATTGTGATGGTTGCGGCAGGCTTAGGGGCTTTTGCGTATGTCAGTAGCAACGCAAATTTTGCCAGTTATTTATTGATGAATTACATTGCAGGCACAGGGGACGTTGTGATTTTTTGTGCGGCTATTTGTGGTGCTGGCATTGGTTTCTTATGGTATAACTCATACCCTGCCGAGGTGTTTATGGGCGATGTGGGAGCCTTAGCCTTAGGGGCTGCTCTAGGTTGTATTGCACTTATTTTGAGGCAGGAGCTTGTTTTATTTATTATGGGATTTATTTTTGTGATCGAAACGGTTTCTGTTATTTTGCAGGTGGGCTCCTATAAATTAAGAAAGAAAAGAGTCTTTAAGATGGCACCAATTCATCATCACTTTGAATTAAAGGGGTGGGCAGAACCAAAAGTTGTGGTACGTTTCTGGATACTAACGGCAATATTTGTACTGATCGGATTGGCATCATTAAAAATTAGGTAAGGTTTGCTCATGCGCAGTAGGCAGAAAAAACAATTTAGTTATCGCGGGAAGATGATTACCAATGTGCTGCTGCTTGGATTTGGAGTAACGGGTAAATCGGTTGTTGAATTCTTTGAAATATACGATGTGAATTTACAAATCTATGATCAAAGCCAACATGCTCAATGTCAGATAAAAATAGCCAATCATTTTGAAGATATAAATCTTAAAATTGACTTGATTGTCACAAGTCCAGGTATAAACCTTATAGATTCTAAGTTTGGGCTTCTTCATACCCTTGGCGTGCAAATCGTTTCGGACATTGAGCTATTTGTAGCGTATGCTAAAGCGCCCATTATTGCCATTACCGGATCCAACGGTAAAAGCACCGTTACCACGCTTGTGGGTAAGGTGCTGACGGGTGCGGGTTTCCGAGTCGCGGTGATTGGGAATATTGGTGTGCCTGCTTTATCTGCTTTAGATAATACTATTGATTATTATGTAATAGAACTTTCTAGTTTTCAGTTAGAACATATTTACCACTTAAATGCCAAAATTGGTTGTATTTTGAATATATCACCAGACCATATCGATCGACATGGTTCATTTCAGGCATATTGTGAAGCTAAATACCGCTTGATGAATCAATGTGACACATTAGTATTAAATAAAAATGATGCTTTTGAGATCGAAGTATTAGAGGGCGCTAAAGATATAGTTTGGATAAACTCTCAGGAAAGTTATGTCCTATCTCCTGAAAATCAGGCTTTGCTTTTCAGTGGCGAAAAAATGGTTGATGGTAATATTTTTCAAATCAAAGGCAGTCATAATCTTGAAAATATTCTCGCCGTATTTGCCATTGTCGATTCATTGGATATTAATAGGGAAATGACGATAAAAATAATACAGTCATTTGAAGGGTTGCCTCATCGTTGTCAGCCTGTCGCTGTTATTGATAGAGTTACCTATATTAATGACTCAAAGGGCACGAATACAGGTGCAACGTTTGCGGCAATTATGGGGTTGGCCGGGGCCAAGGAGAAAAATATTATTTTGCTTTTAGGCGGCATTGCAAAGGGAGGAGATTTTACAATGCTCATCCCTGCAATTAGCAAACATGTTCAACATATTCTAATCTATGGAAGAGATGCGAAGTTTATTCTAAACACCCTACAAAACACATGCCAAATATCTTTGGTTGAAACTATGAAGGAAGCATTGCGTAAAGCAAAAATCCTAGCAAACTCAGGTGATATTGTTTTATTCTCACCTGCTTGTTCTAGCTTTGATCAATTTCAAAGTTTTGCGCAAAGAGGAGAGATGTTTATGCATGAAGTAAAACAATTGGAGTTCAGTAAGATATGAATTTATTATCGTTTTTCTCACGAAAAAAAATGTTTTCAGAAAGGGTAAAAGCACCAATCTCATTAGATATGACTTTTGTTTTTGCTATTTTAGTTTTATTGGCATTTGGATTCATTATGGTTTCTTCTGCTTCGATGGTGGATGCACAGTTCGATTATGGGAACCCCTATTATTTTGTGATTAGACAAGGGATTTTTTGCATAATGGCATTATGCGCTATGTTGGTTGCATTATTTATTCCCATAGACAATTATCATAAAATGGGTAAATTTTGGCTCATTCTTGCTTTTGTATTATTGATTGCTGTACTTATCCCAGGGGTTGGACATGTGGTAAATGGTAGTCGGCGCTGGATCCCACTTGGTTTTATTAATGTTCAAGTGTCAGAAGTAGTCAAGCTTTGTGGCATCATGTATTTTTCAAGCTATTTGGTGAAATATGGCGATTATGCTAAGAATGATTTTTGGGGTGTCATGAAACCAATTGGCTTATTGGCATTGATTGCCGTTCTGCTGCTTCTTCAGCCTGACTTTGGTGCGTCAGTAGTCATGTTTACAGCTGTGTTTGGTGTGATGTTTATGGCAGGAGTGAACTTAAAATGGTTTGCAATGCTGATTGTTGCTGGAGGTGGGGCGGCTACCGCATTGGTGATTCATTCGCCTTATCGTCTAGCTCGGCTCACCAGCTTTTCAAACCCTTGGGCAGACCCCTATGGTTCTGGCTATCAGCTAACACAATCACTGATCGGATTTGGGCGGGGCGGTTGGTTTGGCCTTGGGCTGGGGGATAGCATTCAAAAGCTTTACTATCTTCCTGAAG
Organism: Gammaproteobacteria bacterium; assembly: GCA_963582935.1. Taxonomy (GTDB): domain Bacteria; phylum Pseudomonadota; class Gammaproteobacteria; order Francisellales; family Francisellaceae; genus CAUZSH01. Next base: position 7,034 of record CAUZSH010000035.1, on the reverse strand, counting down.
AACACACTGACTTTATATTGTCTATTGTTGCTGAGGAGCTAGGCACGATTGGTGTTTTTGCTTTATTAGCGCTTTATGGTGTTCTGGTTTGGCGTGGCCTTCAAATTGCCAAATTAGCCCATCAACTTGATCGTTTATTTGAAGCTTTTATCTCCTATGGCATTACTTTTTGGATTGCTTTTCAAGTGTTGGTAAATGTTGGGGTTAACATCGGCGTTTTGCCGACAAAGGGTTTGACATTACCATTGATTAGTTATGGTGGCAGTAGCCTACTAGTGATGTGTTTTGTATTAGGCATTATGTTGCGTATTGATTTTGAAAATAGACTGATGGTTGACATATTAAAGCCGAAATTTATTCGAAAGAAAAAATAGTCAAAACAGTCGCAATTTGAGCTAGATTAGATGCTCCCACTTCGGTTACAATTTCTGGCGTATTAAAAAATAACGTTGGAGTTTATCCTTGCAAAAAATTCAAACAACCGATAATTTACGAATTCGGAATAAACGATCATTACTCAGTGCAAGTGTGTTAATGGATGAGTTGCCAGTTTCAAATAAGGCATCACAAGTAATACTAGACGCTCATAAAGAAATATCAGATTGTATTCATGGAAAAGATGACCGTCTTGTTGTTGTCGTTGGACCATGCTCCATCCATGATTTTGATGCCGCGATTGAGTACGCTAAAAAATTGACTAAAAAATCAAAAACACTCGAAAATGAACTGATAATTGTGATGCGCGTGTATTTTGAAAAACCGCGGACAACTGTGGGTTGGAAAGGTTTTATCAATGATCCAAATTTGGATGGTAGTTTCAATATTAATGATGGTCTCAGAAATGCAAGAACATTATTACTGGCACTTACCGAAATGGGAATGCCTTGTGGTACGGAGTATTTAGATGTTATTTCACCGCAATATATTGCCGACTTAATTTCTTGGGGTGCAATTGGTGCGCGCACTACGGAGAGCCAGGTGCACAGAGAACTAGCTTCTGGTCTTTCTTGTCCTGTCGGTTTTAAAAATGGAACGGATGGTAGTGTGCAAGTGGCCGTGGATGCAATAGGTGCGGCACAGTCCGGACATCACTTTTTAAGTGTCACCAAAAATGGCACCGCAGCTATTTTTGAAACAGAAGGGAATCAAGATACCCATGTGATTTTACGTGGTGGGAAAGCTGGACCAAACTATTATCAAGAATCCATAGAAGCTGCTTTTGATCAACAAACAAAATCCAAGGTGAACGCAAAAATTATGATTGATTGCAGCCATGGAAATAGCAGTAAAGATTTTAATCGTCAACCCATTGTTTCTAATTATATTGCAGATATGGTTTCTAGAGGCCACACCCAAATTTTTGGTCTGATGATCGAAAGCCATCTAGAAGAGGGTAATCAAAAAATCTCCAAGGATATGGTGTATGGTAAAAGCATTACAGATGCTTGCGTTTCTTGGAAAACAACTGAAAAGATGCTCGATCGGTTGGCAGAGTCCGTGCGTCAAAGAAGAGCACTTTAAGTTCCCAATTTATGCTTCATTAAGCAATAGTTTAATAATTTGGATTCTAACACAGATTTAACTATACTTTGAGGAAATTAAAAATTAATTGGTGTGAACCGGTTGAGCGTATATGGCAATATTTGAATCCACATGGGGATCATATAAAGAAGAAATTAAACGCATCAAACCTGCATTTTATGCGGCATTAGGTCAAGACCTGTCTGATGATCAACGAATAATAACTTGAAAAAGATTTCTAATGTCGTGAGTAAAATCAAGCTCTTCCAGATACGCGCAAACTCTAGCTGATTCTGCGGCATTGTTCTTGTGCGTGTCCGACGAAAACACATATCTAGCACTGTTTACACCGAATAATCAAAATTAAGCATCTCGTCAAAACCGCCACCGGTAATTCTCGACATTAACCCTGACGATACACTAAAATTCGAGCCGACAAGTGAAAATTCACCGGCGCCCGTCAAAGCAACACTCTTAAAATAAGTTATGCCGGACGAAGAAATCTCGTCTACTGCTTGCTGCATAATGCTCGACTCTCTCGCAGCGAAATCAATGGTAAACTTCGAGAGGCTATTTCAAGTATTAAGTTTCATCATGAGCACTATTATTTTATATAAAAAGGTTTAAAGCCCGTTGGCTTCCAGCGCATACGTGATATAGTTCTCGTTAGAACTAAAAAAGCTTATGAGTAAGTGAATGCAATCCACAGATGATATTCGAATTGATGATATACGTGCGTTAGTCCCTGCTAGCGTGTTACTAGATGAGTTTCCCATTTCTGAAAATGCCTCAAAGGTTATTTTTAATGCTCGTCAACAAATATCTAAATGTATCCACGGTAAAGATGATCGACTTGTTATCGTAGTAGGGCCTTGCTCAGTGCATGATTATGGTGCAGCGATTGAGTATGGTGAGTGTCTTGTTCAGTCTGCAAAGAAACATGAAAATGAATTGTTGATTATCATGCGCGTGTATTTTGAAAAACCTCGTACAACTGTTGGCTGGAAAGGCTTTATTAATGATCCCGATCTTGACAATAGTTTTAATATCAATAAAGGGTTGCGAGGTGCCAGAGGGTTACTTCTAGAGCTATCTGATATGGGGATACCTTGTGGTACGGAATACCTGGATGTCATTAGCCCTCAATATGTATCAGACCTTATCTCTTGGGGCGCGATCGGTGCGCGCACGACAGAAAGTCAAGTGCATCGTGAGCTTTCATCAGGACTTTCTTGCCCTATCGGGTTTAAAAATGGAACAGATGGCAATATGCAGGTGGCAGTCGATGCCATAAAGTCATCCGTTTCACCACATCATTTTTTAGGGGTAACTAAAAACGGTACGACTGCAATCTTTAGCACTAAAGGCAATAAAGACACACATATTATTTTACGCGGTGGAAAAACAGGACCCAATTACTCTGAAAAACATATTGCCAAAGCTATAGAGCAACAAAATCATTCAGGGCTTTCTGCTCGATTAATGGTGGATTGTAGTCATGGTAATAGTGAAAAAGATTATACAAGACAGCCGATTGTCTCCGCTTCTGTTGCTGATATGATTGCTCGAGGTGATACGAATGTTTTTGGTTTAATGATTGAAAGCCACCTTGAAGAGGGTAATCAGAAAATTAGCGGAAATATGGTGTATGGCCAAAGTGTTACCGATGCTTGTATTTCATGGGAAACCACTGTAAGTGTGCTCTCGAATTTAGCCGATGCGGTTAAAATAAGACGGACGCTTTAAAACCTTATTGTACATCGCCACAATGACAAGCTATAATTACAAAACTTGAATTGACCATAATGGAATAAGATGAGCTGGTTTAATAGAATTACAAATAAAGTAAGTTCTAGCGGCGAACGCAAAGAAATGCCGGCAGGTGTGTGGGAAAAATGTAGTAGTTGTAGCAGTGTTATCTATCGCCCAGAGCTTGAAAAAAACTTACAGGTATGTCCTCAATGCAGTCATCACTTACGTATTGCAGCGAGAGCAAGGCTGCAGAAATTTTTAGACACGGATGATTTAGTGGAAATTGCGGGTAATCTCAAACCCAAAGATATGCTTAAGTTTAAAGATACAAAAGCATATAAAGATCGGATTAGTGCCGCTCAAAAGAAAACCTCAGAATCAGATGCTCTAATAGTTTATTCAGGCACATTAAAATCTCAGCCAGTGGTTGTAGCAGCTTTTGAGTTTAGTTTTCTGGGTGGCTCTATGGGCTCTGTTGTGGGTGAAAAATTCTTGCGTGGCGTGCATGCAGCCATTGAAAAAAAATGTCCCTTCATTTGCTTTACCGCAAGTGGCGGTGCCAGAATGCAAGAGTCTTTATTTTCATTAATGCAAATGGCAAAGGTCAGTGCGGCTTTAGCTCGACTTTCACAGCATAAGCTTCCTTATATTGTGGTTTTAACAGACCCGACAACAGGTGGCGTTTCAGCTTCACTAGCTATGCTGGGAGACTTACATATCGCTGAACCCAATGCGTTGATTTGTTTTGCAGGACCTCGAGTCATTGAGCAAACGGTTCGTGAAACATTGCCAGAAGGTTTCCAACGCAGTGAGTTTCTTCAAGAAAAAGGCATGATTGATATTATTTGTGATCGTCGAGAACTTCGCGGCAAAATCGCAAATATTGTGGGGATGCTGATGAACAGTAAAAGTAAAAGCAAGGATCTTACTGAAGAAGCAGAACTTGATACTTTTATATCCGATGAGGTCTCTGACTCTTCCACGGAAGAAAAATCATAAGCCTTTATTGTTACAGCTTTTAACTTATAATGACTAAGACATGACAAAATCTGAGTGGTTAGAGATTATATATAATCTCTCTTACCCGGCATCTTTTGAAGCACTGCAAAAATTTGTCATTAATTTTACTCCACCCAGAAATACTTTTATAGTTACCGTTGGTGGCACGAATGGCAAAGGCTCTACGGTAACGATTATTGAGCAAGCATTGGTGAGAGCTGGCATTTCAGTGGTCACTAATACCTCTCCACATGTTAAAGAATATAACGAAAGGGTAAGAATTGATGGCACTCCTTTGTCGGATGAGTTTCTTGTCGAGGGTTTGGAATTCATTACGGCACTTGTAAAACAAAAAGAATATAATCTTAGCTTCCCGCAATATGCTTTTTTATTAGCGTGTTATATGGTTCAAAAATATCAACCAAAGGTATTACTCTTAGAAGTGGGTTTGGGAGGGATACTTGATCCATCAAATACCTTGGATGCTGATATGGCGGTGATTACCAATATTGACATTGACCACAGTCATATCTTAGGCGCAACTCGAGATGAAGTAACTATCAATAAAATAGGCATCGAACGCGCAGGAAAGCCATTGATTATTGGGGATCCATCACCACCGCAAAAACTTTTAGATTTCCTATCTATGCGCACAGGTCAAACCTATTTAATTGGACAAGATTACCACATTTTAGAGAGTAACGACGCTCAATCTCTGCATCCAAATAATATTGCTACTGCGGGCATGGCGCTCTCATTATTGTCTAAAGAATTTGATCTAGAGATACCAAAGCCTGAAACGTTTATAGATAAAATAGAAATACTTGGGCGCTGTCAAACGATTATATTTTCGGGTAAAAAAATATTGGTCGATGTCGCTCATAATAAACAATCGGTTCAAAACCTCACGCATAAATTAAAACATCTAAAAAAGACGGAAATCAAGAGGATTTCTGTTATATTTACGGCAATGGAGACTAAAGATATCCGTGGAATGATAGCCTATATTAAACCGATCATTGATCATTGGCATATTTGTAGTGTTTCAGGTATTGATAAACGTGGGGCAACAACTGAACATTTACAAAATTCTTTTACAGACATAGAAAAAACAACATTTTATGGAGCCCCTAAAGATTGTTTTGATAGTGTATTATCTTCTGAAGGCAAAGAGAGCGAGCTGCTAGTCGTCTTTGGATCATTTATCTTAGTAGGGGAATTCTTAAACTATTGCGATCAAATGCAATAAACATTCTGAGGAAAATCTTGTGGCTAAAAAAGTGTACTTAGAAAATAATGAAGAGATGCTAGAGTTTGGAGCAAAGCTTTCAAAATCATTTCAAGCTGGTGATGTTGTTTATTTAAATGGTGATTTGGGTGCAGGCAAAACAACCTTAGTAAAAGGTATCCTAAGTGGTATGGGTTATAATGGTAATGTTAAAAGCCCTACATATACGCTTGTTGAAGAGTATCCATTCTCGAATTGTATAGTTTTCCATTATGATCTTTATCGTCTTGCTGACCCTGAGGAATTGGAATGGATGGGTTTTAGAGATAACTTTGAAGGCAATGCTATTTCATTTATTGAATGGCCTGAGAAAGGGGCAGGGTATTTGCCGTTAGCAACGAAGGAGATATTTATTGCCTACCAAGATGAAGGAAGGGTTGTGGAGATTAAACATTAAACCTAAAATGCACCACATCCCCATCTTGGACAATATAATCTTTACCTTCTAAGCGCCATTTGCCAGCATCTTTCGCACCTTGTTCCCCTTTATTACCAACAAAGTCTTCATAGGCAATGACTTCAGCGCGAATAAAACCTTTTTCAAAATCAGTATGAATAACGCCGGCGGCTTGTGGAGCGCTACTACCATTATGGATGGTCCAAGCTCTAATTTCTTTGACACCTGCTGTGAAGTAGGTTCTAAGGCTCAATAACTCATAGCCTGCACGAATAACACGATTAAGTCCTGGTTCTTCAAGTCCAAGATCTTCTAAAAATTCGTCACGTTCATCATTTTCAAGCTCTGCGATTTCAGATTCTACAGAAGCACATATCGCCACGATGGAAGCATCATCATTTTGAGCAAAATCAGCAACAAGATCCAGGAGAGGGTTATTGTCAAAACCTTCTTCATCAACATTAGCGATATAAAGGGTTGGTTTTGCTGTTAACAAGAATAATTGTTTCATCCAAATTTTTTCAGCATCGCTTAATGAGTATGAACGGGCAGGCTTTTCATCTTCTAAATGCGCTTTTAATTTTTCATAAAAGTCTTTTTGGCCTTTGGCTTCTTTGTCGCCACCTTTTGCGAGTTTGCTAACACGAAAAACAGCTTTTTCCATAGACTCAATATCCGCTAATAATAACTCGGTATTAATGGTGGAAATATCATCGAGGGGGTCCACTTTTCCTGATACATGGATCACGTCATCATTTTCAAAGCATCTTACGACGTGAGCAATGGCATCTGTTTCACGAATATTTGCAAGGAACTTATTACCAAGGCCTTCACCTTTAGAGGCGCCAGCGACAATTCCGGCAATATCAACAAATTCCATCGTCGTGGGAATAATTTTTTGAGGATTAACGTATTCGGCTAATGCATCCATTCGAAGATCAGGTACGGACACAATCCCGACATTTGGCTCGATCGTGCAGAAAGGGTAGTTTTCTGCTTGAATGCCCGCTTTTGTTAATGCGTTAAAGAGGGTGGATTTTCCCACATTTGGTAATCCAACAATGCCACATTTAAAAC
>CAUZSH010000034.1:0-19863 GCA_963582935.1 Gammaproteobacteria bacterium | reverse complement strand
ACTAATTAGAGTTAATGAATCGATATTTAGCGATTTGAAATATAAAATTAAAGATGATAAAACAGAGCTAGAATGGGCTGAAATATTGTTTGATAACCCGATTCTTATTCAGAGGCCAATATTTGAAACAAAGACTACAGCAGTAATCGGTAGGCCATTGGAAAATATAGTTAAGTTACTTGAATCTATTTCGGATAAAGGTGATTCCTACAATAGGAGTATACTTAATGATTAAGACACAATCACTTATGCCAGATATTTTGAGTATTGTGTTAGATAAGAGCACAGAAATCCCAGGTTCAGGGGAATATTGTAACTCCGATGATATAGGCACATATCTCTGTCGAAAATGTGGAATTGCATTATTTAGATCTTCAAACAAATTTATTTCATCTTGTGGTTGGCCAAGTTTTGATGATGAGTTGGCAGGTAAAGTACTTAGAAAGCTAGATCAGGATGGTAAAAGAACAGAAATACTATGTGATAGGTGTCATGCTCATCTTGGGCATATTTTTATAGGAGAACAGCAGACAACTAAAAATAATCGCTATTGTGTAAATTCATTATCAATTGACTTTGTTAAAAATAAGTCTACTTATGATACGAATGAGATATTTTTAGCTGGTGGTTGTTTTTGGGGTGTGGAATATCACCTTAAAAAACATGTGGGCGTTCTCAAAGTCGAAAGTGGGTATATGGGTGGTGATAAAAAACATCCAACTTATGACGAAGTATGTTATGGAAATACAGGATATTTAGAATGTGTAAGGGTTATATATGATTGCAATGTTGATCTAGAAACTATACTAAAGCTGTTCTTTAATATCCATGACCCAACACAAGTTGATGGGCAGGGAGGAGATATTGGTGAGCAATATAAAAGTGCGATATTTTATTATGAAAAATACCAGAAAGCACTATCTATAAAATTATTAAACAGCCTGATTGACGGAGGATTAAAAATTGCTACGAGGGTAGAAAAAGCCAGCATATTTTGGCCAGCAGAAGATTACCATCAAAACTATTACTCCAAAAACAATGGTAAGCCGTACTGCCATAATTATGTTCAGAGGCTCTAAACAGCATGTTAATACCACGATTATAGACTATTACCGATAGTTTATATTTCCAGCTACTTTAGAACCTTGATTGTAGCTGGTAGTGGTATTGCAAAAAAACCGCCCAAATCCATCACCCACCACAATCACCACCAAATACACCGACAACGTGCCTGTAGGTTACGGTGAGAGGGTGTATGAGCCTCAGAGTCGAATAAAAGCGAAGATAAGTCTGGTCTGATTGGGTATGTTTTCATAGTTGTTAGATTACCATGATGGTGGTGATTCGTCACTGCGTTAATTGTACGACAGTGTGCGCAGCATTGAAGACGTATGCCCCAGCACCCACGCTGATCAATAGCATGACAACTCCAAATATACCACGAACTAAGAAGCTAAAAACTTTCCAGCAAACGATTAAAAAAATGCCAGGAGTTTGTTGGAATTAAAACTCAAATATATGAAATTTAACGCGGGATTAATTAATGTAAGTGCAATATATGAATAAAGTGTGCCATTTTGTTGAATAATCGTAATAATGTTAACTATACTTATTTACAAGTGGAGGTAAATAAGTATGTGGATGCAAAAGAAATATCAGGCAGGTGTCACGTTAATTGAAGTCATGGTGGTGATTACCGTTATTGCGATAGCAACGGTTTTAGCGGTTCCTAGTATGCATTCACTCTTTGTAAGATCAAAACTTAAATCCAGTGTGAACGATATGAGCTCAGCGATTATGCTGGCGAAAAATGAAGCTATTCGCCGTAATATGCCTGTTAGCCTTTGCCCTGTTCAGGCATCTGCAGATACTTGTGGTGGGAATTCTGATTGGAATAATGGCTTCCTTATTTTTGAATCAGGCAATATCTTGCATACAAAACACTTTAATGACGACCGAAATTTGACAAGCACTTTAGCTGGCTTGACCTTTAGTCCTCGTGGAACATTGACGGCAACCTCTCAGATCACTATAAATTCGCCTGACTGTGATGTAGATTCATACGCCATTAACATCAGCCGCTTTGGGGATGTGGATGTTGGGGAGGTGTCTTGTGAAAGTGCGTAGCCAGACAAAAACTATACTTTATCGAGGCTTTTCCTTGATTGAAGTCATGATCGCGATGTTGATTCTTTCAGTGGGCCTACTCGGGGTTGCCGCACTGCAAATTCAAGCTTTGGCTTTATCGACAGATTCTGCCTATCAACATGATGCAAGTATTCTAGCCAGTAGTATGATTGAGCGAACACTTTTGAATGCCTCCGCCTTGACAGGCATTAATGGGAATCTGTACGTTAATCTTTTTGATGAAACTAATTTAGCCGCGACGGCAAGTTGTTACACTTCTTCAGGATGTACATCAAGCCAAATAGCTCAAAATGATATTGTAGAATGGAGAAATGAGCTTCAGCGTGCCTTACCAGAAGCCTCTGCGACACTTTGTTTTGACAGTAGCCCAACCACAACGGATTGTGCTCTCAATACTCAAACTAGTTTACCATTAGTCATGAAAATTTGGTGGGTAGAAAAATCAGGGAGCCTCGCTATCAATAAAAGCCATATTGTCGTGATTGAAAACATTGGGGAGGTGTAAGCATGATACCTTCTCAAATAAAAACATGTGGCAAATTGACAGGACAAAAAGGCAGCACACTTACAGGCTTAATGATTGGTCTACTGGTAGGGTTACTCACTTTAGCCGCTATGTATAGCATATTTTCTCAAAACCAATCCGTAGACAAATTTGTTCGAGATAATAATTTTGATGCTCAGCAAAAGATTCGATCACTCACGACTTTGATTCAGATGCATATTGTTTTAAGTGGTTATGTGGAACCTCCTATAAATCAGGCCGTTACCAGCAGTTATCGTTTTATTGAGTTGGGTAATAATGATCCTCTTTCGGGAGAAAATAATATTCTTTTAGAGGATGATATAATCGAGTCAGACACATTAACTTACCGCTTTAAAGCTTCTGACGGAGAAACATTTAGAGATTGTGCGGACGCACTAGTGAGTAATAATGCAGTAAGTACAAATGCATTAACAGTTCAATTTGATGAATCAACAACAGGAAGAAAGTATCCTTATGGATTATTTTGCAATAGCGTTGAGCTTTTAAATGGCGTGCAATCTATGGATATTCTGTATGCTGAGGACTTAAATGGGGATAGGTCTGTCAATAGATTTCTCGCTGCAAATGCATCTGGGTTGGATTTTAGTCGAGTAGTAGGGCTGAGGATTACCTTTGATATTATTACCAGTCAAACGGAAAATAATTTTGCGACCAAACCGGTCACCATTTCAATATCTCTCAGGAATTCGAGGTTATCATCATGATAGTCTTTCGTCATGGAATTCAAAGTTTGAGTAAGTCGGATGTGAGTCGGCAACATGGTTTTGTGCTGATTCCCGTGCTAGTGGTGATTATGGTGCTGTCTATTATCGCTATTTCATTACTGGATGATGTGCAAACCAATGAAGTAATCTCTCGCAATGAGAGCAACACCCAGCGTGCTTTCCATGTTGCGGAGACAGCTTTATCTAAAGGAGAGTCTTGGTTGAATATTCAGTCAAGTTATCCTGCTCCTGATAGCTCTGATAGTTGCCTGATAAATAAAAACTGTTCAGATACAGATGTCTGGCCCACAGATTCTGAATGGTCTAGTGTAATACCGGCAATAACACATGCAAGTTTACTGAATGCGGCATGGTGGGCAGACTATGGACATCAAACGGATTATATTTTAGATCAGTCTGAAAATAAAACGGTTTTACAAACTCAGTATATCATTCAAGAAAGAAACTTCATTTCAGATGATTTAAGTTTTAATGCAAATGCGCAAAAAAAAGGGATCGTGTTTTATACCGTAAATGCTCAGGGTGTGTCTGATGACAGTATCTCAAGATCAGTGCTGGAATCAATTTATGCCAAGCGGTTTAGGTGATGATATGAAAAATTACTTACAGATTACTGTGTTATTATTGTCGGGAGTATTTCCTTTTGTTAGTTATGCTTTGAAACTCTCGGAACAGCCGCTAGCCATCACTGGTACGGTACATCCAAATGTTATGTTTTTATTAGATGACTCGGGCTCCATGGATTGGGAGATTATGTCCGGGAATCATTGGGCCGCTTGTGACTATGATCCACTTGAGTATTATGCTCAAAGTGGTAGTACAAAAGGGGATTGTAATAAAAAAATAACTGACGGCAGAATATATATAGGAAATGCCAGTGGCATAGACAATACCATGACATATCTATTCAGCAATACTGGGAATATATATGGAAACTGTTCATGGTATTGGTCTTATGGTTTTGAATGTAGTGATTTAGAGACATCTGAGTGGCGTCACAAAAGTTCAGATTTAAATTTTATGTATTATAATCCGGATGTAATTTATTTACCCTGGAAAGGAAAGTGTTCTGGAAATAATAGTTGTACAAATGCTAATTTTAGTTCGTCTAGAAGTAATCCTAAACAGGGAGAGTCCGGGTATTCAAATACTAGAAACTTAAAAGGGCAAACATATCACGTTTGGTTTGATACGGCTGGATTCACAAATACACGTCCTAACATCACCGATTATAGCTTGGGTGCAAATAGTATTGTAGATTTATGGGATGAACATTATAAAATCGAGCTTGACGAAATAAATAAAGCAGTGATAACTGGAGTTACTTATGATGACCCAGATGGGAATTCAATTGGGCGGCTTGCCCAAAATCTGGCAACGCTAACAAACACTTCGGCTTGTTATAATATATTGGGATCTCAATCATTGGTAGAAAGAATTCATGCTGGAGAATTAAGTGTTAACAGTGCGGATGAGGAGGGGTGTCGAACAGTTCTTCAAGCTTCTCAAAATTATGCAAATTGGTATCAGTATCATCGTAAACGCGCTTTATCAGCAAAAGCAACGATTAGTTATTTAGTGGATGGTGAAGACGGTATGCGTTTTGGATTGACCTTAATTAATAATAACGGATCGGGATCTAATGATGTTTTTGTTGAAGTTCCATTAGGAGAAAAAGACACATTTAATGGACATAACAATAGTTTATTGGATGCGTTGTATGAGTTTAATTGGGAGGCTCAAGGAACGCCTTTGAGAAAGGGGTTGAAAAAGGTTGGGGAATACTTTGATGGGGATTTGTCAGGAAAGGATGACCCCATACTGTATAGCTGTCAGCAAAACTTTACAATACTCTTAACCGATGGGCAATGGAATGGTAATAGCCCAAGTATTGGGAACTCTGATCTAGATGCATACAGCAATAGTTTAGCAGACGTTGCACACTTTTATTATCAAAAAGATTTAAGCCCGAAAAAAAATAACGTGCCAATGAATGATTTTGATACGCAAATGCAGCAGCATATGGTGACCTTTATGGCGGCATTTGGCTTAGAAAATATATTGAGTGATACGGATGATGATGGTTGGCCAAACCCTGCTTTAGCCTCAAGCGGGAATTGGGGGAATCCGTTTAGTGACTCACGTAAAGCGGATGATATGTGGCATGCGGCTTTTAACAGTAAAGGTGAGTATATGTCAGCGAGATCCCCGCAGGTGCTTGCAAGTAATCTTGCCTCTGCGATTAGTAATATTCAGTCTCGCGTGGGTTCAGGGTCATCCGTTGCTGGGAGTGCTTCTATCTTGCAAACAAGTACAACTATTTATCAGTCACAATATAATACCCAAGGTTGGAGTGGTCATTTAAAAGCTTTCTCACTTTTAGATGGGGGAATTGGTACTTTAATGTGGGATGCTTCATGCTATTTTTCCGATAACTGTAATGTGACGCCTTTTTCTGGCACGCGTTTGAATAGTCATAATCGTGTGGTATTAACGACTTCAATGGCAACCGGTAAAGGCATTCCTTTTCAATGGGATAACTTATCTGTAGCACAGAGCACCTACTTACTGCAGGGTAATACAACAGGCTTGCCTGCCGCGACCTATGGAGAAAATTTAGTAGCATTTTTAAGAGGGTCACAGGCAGGTGAAATAGCTTCAGGAGGGATATTTAGAACAAGAGCGTCCACATTAGGCGATTTTGTGCATTCCGCACCTCGGTATGTGTCTAACCCGAACCGCTTTTATCCCAGTAATTTAGAAGACGTCAATTATGCGACTTTTAAGCTTGCTTATGTAAATCGTAAGCCAATCATTTATGCGGGTGCAAATGATGGCATGCTGCATGGCTTTGATGCTGAAGACGGTAAGGAAGTGCTTGGCTATATTCCAGGCGTTAAAGATATCTATGCTGACTTACCATCACTGAGTAAATCTAGTTATCTTCATCGCTATTTTGTGGACGCGCCACCAGCAGAAGGAGATGTGTTTTATGATGGTCAGTGGCATAGTGTGCTTGCAGGAGGCTTGGGTGCAGGAGGGCAGGGTGTTTATCTGTTAGATATTACGGATCCAGCTACTTTTTCAGAAGGCAGTGCTTCTAAAATTGCGCTATGGAATTTTACAGATGTGGATGATGCTGATTTGGGGTATACCTTTGGTGAACCCACGATTGCAAAAATGGCAAATGGCCGTTGGGCGGTTATTTTCGCAAGTGGTTATAATAATACCGTCTCTGATGGTAGTGTCAGTGCAGATGGAAAAGCTTATTTATTTATTGTATTTGTGGATGGCGGGTTAGATGGTTCATGGCAGGAGGGGGTAGATTATATTAAAATCCCCGTTGGAAGTGCTTATGCGACAGGGGAACCTAACGGCTTAAGTAGTCTAACCGTGCTGGATGTGGATGGAAACAATCTAGTCGATTATATCTATGCAGGTGATATTAAAGGGCATCTATGGCGGTTTGATGTTTCAGATGTATCAACTTTAGTTTGGTTATCAAAAGCAAGTCTTGTGTTTAATGCAGGGACTACGCAGCCAATTACCTCAGCGCCAATCGTTGCCGCACATCCTTATGGTGTGAGCAATGGTTTTCAAATATTTTTTGGGACAGGAAAATATATAGAAAAAGTGGACAATAGTGGCAGTGCTCAAAGTACACAAACGCTTTATAGTGTTTGGGATAAAAAAGGTATTTTGAATGACGAATTTAGTGGAACTGTGGCAAAGAGTGATCTTGTACAACAGAAAATTCTGAGCGAGCATGCATTCTCTACAGATATTAAAGCTCGGCTAACAACAAATAATGCTATTGATTGGTCTACTCAGCGTGGCTGGTATATGGATTTAATCGTTGATGGGAGCAGTGATAATAAAGGTGAGCGTAATGTTGTAAACCCTGTGTTAAGGAATGGACGTATTATATTTGTGACGATGCAACCAACCAGTGATAATATTTGTACAGGAGGGGGGGGGAGTTGGGTGATGGAAGTGGATGCAAGCTCAGGGATAAGAACGAATAGAAGTAATTTTGACTTGAATGAAGACAATGCTTTTAATGACAAAGATAAAGTGGAAATAGAGGAAAAATATGTGGTGGTGAGTGGCATTCAGGTAGAGCTCGGGATTTTGGCAACACCGACGGTTATTACAACTGAAAAGGGCTCTTTTGATGTGAAAGTGCTCAGTGGTAGTAATGGTCTTGATACGGTGAAAACCAGCATCCCAGATGCAAGCTTGGGTAGACAAACCTGGAGACAGATTAGATGATACCTAAACCTAGGATACTAATGAAAAATATAAATCAACATGGATTCACATTGATTGAGCTTGTCATTGCCATCGCGATTGTTGGTATTATTGCATCCATCGCCATACCTAGTTATACGAGTTATGTGACAAGAGCGAATCGAGTGGGTGCCACGACTGAATTAATGGTTGATGCGGCGTTAATTGAAAAATATTATAGTGCAAATAATACTTATGATGATGCAACACTTGCCAATATCAATGCAGCGGCCGTGTCCGAAAATGATCTGTATAATATGTCTTTAAGTAACCTAGGTGCACGCACATTTACCATTACAGCAACCGCAATAGGATCGCAAGCTTCTGATGATGTTTGTGATGCTTTTACTTTGAACCAAAATGGGGATAAAGGTGCGGTAAATAGTTCAAATGGAGACTCTTCAAGCGAGTGTTGGTAAGTATCGTTAAATAACATAGACATCAAAGCGATTGGTTTTGCCAATAAGCTGTGAATTGGGCTTTGTGTCTCCCAAAAATGGACTTTGCTTTGGGCGTTTGACGATGACTTTTTTTGCAGCATGGGAGACTGCGGTTTGAAAAAGACATGAATTATCATTATTTTTTCCAAGGATAATTTGTAGCATTTGCATGTTTTTTTTCACTTTAGCCGATTTTGCCTTATCAGGAAACATGGGGTCAAGATAAATAAGATCAGTCGCTGGAAGTCTTGGAATAACCTCACTGGCGTTGCCAAATGTCAAACGGATTTTATTGGCAATGGATGTTAAGTTGATGTCTTTCTGCGCGCGCTTAATTCCATCAAAGAGCAAACTATAAACAATGGGTGATTGTTCTATTGCGATCACTTTATGCTCCCGTGCAGCAATACAAAAGCTATCTGTGCCAAGCCCTGCTGTTGCATCAATGACAGTAAGTTTGTTTTTGTGTTTCCCTTCAATGGCTTTGATCAAGGGTAGCTTGGCGGTATGGGTGTCAATGCGATTTTGAATATCAGATGAGGAAAAGTCCACACAGATTGAAAGCGTGGTTTCAGTATCTATTAATGACAATTTGTTTTCAATATATTGGAGGCGGTAGCGTGTGGGTCCATCATCGAAAGATATTATGCTCTGGCTACTTTTCAGTGTTTGAAAAGATTGAGCGAATTCTTCGTACTCTGTTTTTGACCCGATAAAGCTGATATTTTTCATGTAGTTATGGTTTCCTCTTTGCCCGTGGATGTGCTTTATCATAGACACTGGCGAGATGCTGAAAATCTAAATGCGTATAAACCTGAGTCGTGGAAATATCACTATGACCTAATAATTTTTGAACAGCGACTAGGTCACTGCTGGATTCTAAAAGATGACTGGCAAAAGCATGTCGCAACATGTGGGGGTGTAAATGGCGATTGCCAAACTCTTGACTCCATTTTGCAAAACGCTGTTGAATGCTGCGGTGGCTGATGGGCTTTCCTTGTTTGCTCACAAAGATAAAATCATGTTGCCCATTTTCTATCGAAGCGCTAACAAGTGCCTCTCTAATCGGTTGCCATTTCTCAAGTGCTTCAATCGCCTTTGATCCAAGTGGTACAATGCGGTCTTTGGAGCCTTTACCTGTGATACGAATGAGTTTGCTATTTTGATCAATATCTTGGTATTGAATGCTTGCCAATTCAGCTAGACGTAGTCCCGAGGAATAAGTGAGTTCCAGCATGGCTAAATCACGTATTTTCAACATATCTTCAGAAGTATGATTTAAGAGGCTCTGCATTTGATCTACATCTAGCGTTTTTGGAAGCTTTTGTTGCATCTTAGGAGCTTTGATGGTGGAAGTTGGATCATATCGATAGTTTTTTTCGGTAATTAAATATTGGTAAAGGCTGCGAATAGTGCTTAAACATCGGTGTAAAGATCGAGGAGAGAGGCCTTGGCGGTGTTGCTCACTCAAAAATGATTGAATATGGTGAGCGTTAAGTCTGTCGAGATTGGGGAGGTTGTGTTTAAGGCAATGAGAGGCAAACTTTTGAAGGTCACGCATATAACTTTTTATGGTATTATCGGCATAGAATTTTTGGTGGGCAAGAAAAGTGAGAAAGGTGCTTATTTCATTTTGGCAATATTGCCGATCATTCGTCAGTCTATCACTCACTATGGATGCCCCCTACCTTAACGTGTAACCTCTATTCATAAAAATGCATATTTTCTATAAATAATGTCGAATTCACTACAATTCTAGGCGATAACTGCTTAGAATGACATTACTTTTGATTATTTGTAATGTGAGGGTGGTATTGGGATGCCTAGGATAGATTTGAAATTTATAGTAAAGGAAATTATTGCGGACCATAAACCAAGCAACCAACATGATATTTGTCGTATCTTGATAGGGCAAAAAAATATACCAGAAGAAAAAGTGAATCAGAGTAAAATCTCGAGAGTCCTAAAGCAAATAGGTGCGGTGAAAGTCCAAAACTCAGCAGGTAATTTAATTTATGCCCTACCAAAAGAACTACCACCACCATCACGTGATACACAGTTGAGTGACTTGGTTTTAAGTATACGCCATAATCAAAATATGGTTGTGGTGCATACTATTCCAGGAGCCGCATCATTACTCGCGAGGCAGCTAGATTATGATTCAGAAGCACTACAAATATTAGGCACAATCTCAGGTGACGACACGATTTTTGTTGTGCCAGAAGAGGGTGTGACTATGAGCGATTTATCTAAAAATATTTCTACATCATTATAGATGCTATATAAATGAGTATTACAAACGAGGAATGAGTCATTGAAAAAAGCAGTATTATTTTTAAATGGTGAAATTGACCTACTTTTTTGTGAATCACATTTATATCCAAAATCATCTACAAATGGTGTTGAAAGTAAAACAAAGCATCATATATATTGTGCGGATGGCGCATTTCTGAAGTTAATTGATAGTCCTCGCTGTATTCGAGATTTGAAGGCAATATACGGTGATTTTGACTCCATTGAATTGTCAGATTTAAAAAATATTCCAGCACATATCAAGGTTGAGCATCTACATGATCAAGATCATACGGATTTTGAGAAGTCATTAATACGGTTGGCAGAAAATTACCAACACATTGATATTTATGGGGTTAGTGGTCAGGAAATGGATCATTTTCTTGGGAATATTTCAGCGGCGATGGAATGGAGGGATAAGGTTTCAATTCGTTTTATTGATACTTACAGCGAGTTTTTTATTGCCGATAGAAATTTTTCAGCCCCTGGTGTGCTGGGGAAAATGATTTCAGTGATTCCATTATTTGAAATGAAATCCATTCATTATGAGGGGTTGAAATATACCTGTGATGGCGATGATTTGATTTTTGGTGCAAAAATAGGAACCAGAAACTTTGCAATTAAAGATGATATTGAGATAAAGTGTACACAAGGAAAATTTATAGTATTTATTTCACATAAGCCCTATACATAGTCCAATTCGGTAGTTTGGATTGGATTATGTATATCAAAAGCTTATTTGGAGTCATTAGAGAGGTCGTAAAACATGCAACAAATTTGGAAAACCCTTGAAAACTTACAATTAGAAATGTCAGCCGTACATTTGCGAGAACTGTTTAAAGCAGATCCTAATCGTTTCAAAGACTTGCAAGTTTCAGCATCAGGTTTGTTTTTAGATTTTTCAAAAAATTGCGTAAATGATGCGGTGATGCAAGCACTATCTTCATTGGCAGAGCAGTCTAATCTATCTCAAAAAATCAAAGATATATTTAGCGGTGTAAAGATTAACACCACCGAAGATCGAGCCGTTTTACATACGGCACTGAGAAACTTCTCTGCATCACCTGTTTATGCGGATGGGGGAGATGTGATGCCCGAAATTCTACTCGAGCGTGAAAAAATGCGCACGATGGTTGAGAGAGTTCATAGTGGGGCATGGCTTGGATTCTCCGGTAAAACCATTACGGATGTGGTGAATATTGGCATTGGTGGATCAGACCTCGGTCCTAGAATGGTGGTTGAAGCATTGCAACCTTATCAAACTGGACAGGTCAAAGTGCATTTTGTTTCAAATGTAGATGGCTCAGCAATCACATCGGTTTTAAAAGGGCTTGATCCTGAACGAACGTTATTTATTATTGCCTCAAAAACATTTACGACCCAAGAAACCTTGATGAATGCCATGACCGCGCGTTCTTGGTTGGTGAGTCATTATGAAAATGAAAAGGCAGTGGCGAATCACTTTTTGGCCATCTCTACAAATATGGAAAAAACCGCAGAGTTTGGTATTGATGCGGCACATTGCTTTACCATGTGGGATTGGGTTGGAGGCCGTTACTCTTTATGGTCTGCCATTGGACTGCCCATTGCCATGAGTATTGGGATGGACAATTATGAAGCCTTGTTAAAAGGGGCTTATAGTATGGACCAGCATTTTCAAACGGCTGATTTTGGGCAAAATATGCCGATCATTATGGCGTTATTGAGTATTTGGAATAGTAATTTTTGGGGATGCGAAAGCCAAGCGATACTAAGCTATGACGAGCGCTTATCTCTATTTGTCAGCTATCTTCAGCAAGCTGATATGGAAAGTAATGGTAAATCCTGCACCTTAGATGGCAGGCGTGTTGATTACGATACGGGTATAACGCTGTGGGGTGGCGTTGGCACGAATGGGCAGCACGCTTTTCATCAATTATTACATCAAGGTACGATTACGATCCCCGTTGATTTTATTATGGTGATCAAACCACACCATAATTTAGAAGAACATCATCAAGCATTAGTGGCGAACTGCCTCTCACAGTCACAAGCATTAATGAGTGGTAAAACTGAACAGGAAGCATATAACGAGTTGCTTAAAACTGGGATGAATGTGGATGAAGCTAAAGTTATTGCAAAACACAAAGCGATTGAGGGCAATAAACCGAGTAACACATTGGTGGTGGACCAGTTGTCACCCGAAAGGTTGGGTGCGATGATTGCCTTGTATGAGCATAAGATATTTGTTCAAGGTGTGATTTGGAATATCAATAGTTTCGATCAATGGGGTGTAGAGCTTGGAAAACAGCTTGGAAAACCTATTTTTGAAGATATTCAAAGTCACAATGTGAACCTTGAAAAATATGATTGCTCAACAGCGGGTTTGTTGGCACAATTCCTTGCCAAGTAACAATAATTACAAAAGGAAGAGGTATATGAAAACAGTATTATTCCAAAAACATGTTGATGCGAATGCAAAAATGGTCGATTTTTCAGGATGGGAAATGCCGATTCATTATGGTTCACAAATTGAAGAACATCATTCTGTGAGAAAAGATGCCGGTATGTTTGATGTCTCACACATGCTTGCAGTGGATCTGCATGGCGCCGATGTAAAGGCTTTCCTTCAATATCTCCTCGCCAATGACGTTGCTAAAATCAAACAAGGAAAGGCAATCTATAGTTGCATGCTAAATGAGAAAGGTGGCATCGTTGATGACCTTATTGTGTATCATTTAGCAGATGATTTTTTTCGTGTTGTGGTGAATGCGGGTAACCGTGCAAGTGATGTCGCTTGGATGAAAGCACATATTAAACAATGTGATGTAAAACTTACCGTCAGGGATGATCTGGCTATTCTGGCTATTCAAGGTCCAAATGCGCGCAAAAAAGTGAATGCATTACTTCCTGCTGAATGTGTTTCTGCATTGCAAGACATTAAACCTTTTAGTGTGGTTGAAACGCATAATTGGATGGTTGCACGCACAGGTTATACGGGCGAAGATGGTTATGAAATTATTTTTCCTGTAGAAAAAGCAGAGGCATTTTGGGATGCATTATTAGAAGCGGGTGTTCGACCTTGTGGTTTAGGTGCAAGAGATACATTGCGTTTAGAGGCGGGCATGAATCTTTACGGTTCAGATATGGATTTGGGTTGCTCACCGTTGGATGCGGGTCTTGCTTGGACCGTTGCCATGAAAGATGATCGTCAGTTTGTTGGGCGCAAAGCATTGGAATCTCAAAAACAACAAGGTATTCGCCAAAAATTAATGGGTGTTGTATTAGATGAGCGTGGTGTCATTCGAGCAGGGCAGAAAGTTGTGGATCAAGATGGTGTTGAGGGTGTGGTTACTAGTGGCACTTTCTCGCCAACAATTCAAAAATCTATTGCGCTTGTTTCGGTGAATAAAGAAGCGAAATCATTAGAAGTTGTAATTCGTAATAGGCAACTGCCCTTACGCGTTGTAAAATACCCATTCGTAAGAAATGGTGAAGTTTTGGTTTAAGATAAGTTTGATATTTAATTCACTGATACAAAGGAGATTGATATGAGTAATGTTGCACAAGATTTAAGATATGCCGATACCCACGAATGGGTGCGTGTAAATGGTAAGACGGCTGTGGTTGGAATTTCTGATTATGCACAAGGGCTTTTAGGTGAGCTTGTTTATGTTGAGCTTCCAGAAGTCGGCGCTGAAATTGCTGCAGGCGATGAAGTCTGTGTTGTGGAGTCAGTAAAGGCGGCGTCAGATGTTTATTCTCCTGTCTCAGGTACGGTTGTTGACGTGAACGAAGCCCTTGAAGGTGCGCCAAACCTTATTAATGACGCGCCGTATAGTGGTGGTTGGTTGTTTAAAGTTGAGTTGTCTGACGTTTCTGAAGCTGAGGCGATGATGGATGCTACGGCTTATGAGGAATGTTTGGATTAAATATTCTCTGAATTTTAAAGACATATTATACCATACTTAAGTTACACGAGGACTTGCTATGCCTTTTATCCCCCATACTGAATCAGACATAAAAGCTATGCTGAAAACAATCGGTACCGACTCTATTGAAACATTATTTGAAGAAGTGCCTGAAAATATCAGAGTACATGGTTTAACCGATGTGGCTGATGGCATCAATGAGTTGGAAATGACGAAACTCATTAAGAGAATTACTGCAGACGATTCATTAGACTTGAATTTTATTGGTGCGGGCGCTTACCAGCACCATATTCCAGCTGCTGTTTGGGAAATAACGGGTCGAGGTGAGTATTTAACCTCTTATACACCTTATCAAGCAGAAGCAAGCCAAGGAAATCTACAGCTTATTTTTGAATACCAAACTATGATTGCCTCTTTATGTGGAATGGAAGTCTCAAATGCCTCTATGTATGACGGGGCATCTGCGTTATCTGAGGCGATTTTAATGGCAGTGCGAGCTAACCGTAAAGTGAAGTCAAAAAAGGTTTTGATTGCCGATACGATTCATCCCCATTATGTCAAAGTTATTCATACAATTACGCAGTACCAAAATATCGAGATCGTACAGATTAACTTTAATGCTAAAAAAGGTTTTATGGGCGTTGAGCAACTCGCCGAGTATGATCATGATCAATTTGCTGCCGTTATTATTCCACAACCGAATTTTATTGGGCAATTAACAGAAGTGGATGCCATTACAGGTTGGGCGCACGCTCACGGTGCATTGGTTATTGGGATGGTGAATCCTACGACTCTGGCGTTGATTAACTCTCCGGGAGATTGGGGTTCTATTGGTGCAGATATCGTTTGCGGTGAAGGGCAACCTTTGGGGATTCCACTTGCATCTGGTGGTCCTTATTTTGGCTTTATGGCATGTAAAATGAAGTATGTTCGCCAGTTGCCAGGGCGCATTGTGGGAAAAACCACTGATGAAGATGGTAGAGAGGGCTATACCTTAACGCTACAAGCACGTGAGCAACATATTCGTCGCTCTAAAGCCACTTCAAATATTTGTACGAACCAAGGTTTGATGGTGACAGCCACGACGATCTATATGAGCCTTCTTGGTCCTGTGGGTTTGAAGAATGTCGCGATTAAATCTCATCAAAACACGGTCAAATTAGTAGAATATCTTTCTAAGATTAAAGGCGTGAAATGCGTTTACCCGAGCAACTATTTATATGAAGTTGTGATTGAATTGCCCGTTGAAGCAAAGTCTGTTCTGGAAGCGTTATCACATCATGGTATTCAAGGTGGATATGATATGTCCGTGATGAACGACTGTTGCAAAAACCTTATGCTTGTATGTGCAACGGAGATTTTTGATGATATTGATCTGCAGAAATATGCGTCAGCATTAGAAAGTGTTTTGACATCTGTCGTGCAGCCAGAAGTGTTAGTATAAGGGAGAATAGATATGTTAATTTTTGAAAAATCAGCAGTAGGTCGTAAAGCACATGCTCAATGCCCTTATTTGGAAAATGTCAATGTTGCGATTGATGCAAAATTTTTGAGAATGGAAAAACCTTGTTTGCCTGAAGTTTCTGAACTTGAAGTGGTGCGTCATTATACCCGTTTATCACAAAAGAATTTTTCGATTGACACGAACTTTTATCCGCTTGGTTCTTGTACAATGAAATATAACCCAAGAGGGGCTCATAAGCTTGCCTCTTTGGATGTATTTTTGTCTCAGCACCCTTTAGCATTGGCTTCTAGTCGCCAAGGCACTTTAAAGTGTTTATTTGAATTACAGGAAACGATTAAATCCATCACAGGAATGACGGCGGTTTCTTTAGCGCCAATGGCGGGTGCCCAAGGTGAATTTGCAGGGGTTGCAATGATTCGGGCATATCACCATGAAAATGGTGATTTTGAGCGTGATGAGATTATTGTTCCGGATGCAGCGCATGGTACTAACCCCGCCACAGCCATTATGTGTGGTTATAAGGTGAAGGAAATCAAAACTTTAACAGATTGTGGAGACCTTGATATTGATGCTTTAAAAGCGGCGCTAGGCCCAAAAACGGCTGGAATCATGCTGACAAACCCTTCAACTTTGGGTGTGTTTGAGCGTCGAATTAAAGAAATTGCAGGGCTAGTCCATGAAGCGGGTGGGTTGTTGTATTATGATGGCGCAAACCTAAATGCAATTATGGGTAAAGTACGTCCAGGTGATATGGGCTTTGATGTGATGCATCTTAATTTACATAAAACTTTTGCAACCCCTCATGGCGGCGGTGGACCAGGCGCTGGACCTTTGGCGGCGAATGATCGGTTGAAGAAATATTTACCTATTCCGGTGGTGGAATGTGATGAAGAAGGCAAGTATGCATTCGTGGGGCAAACTAAGCGACCTGAAAGTATTGGTAGATTATCTTCTTTTGCTGGGAATATTGGTGTTTTAATTCGAGCTTATATCTATGCCAGAATGCTCGGTGGAAATGGTTTAACGCGCGCTTCCGAAATGGCAACTTTAAATGCGAACTATTTAATGGTTAAACTAAAAGAAGCCGGTTTTACCATTGCTTTTCCAAACAGACGTGCCACACATGAGTTTATTGTCACTATGGCGCCAGAGTATAAAGCGTATCATATCACAGCGCTCGATTTTGCAAAATGTTTGCTTGATCAAGGCATCCATGCACCAACGATGTATTTTCCATTATTGGTTTCAGAGTGTTTATTGATTGAGCCAACTGAAACAGAAACTAAAGCGCAAATGGATGATTTCGTGTCAGCGATGCTTAAAGTGCGTGGGATCATGCTAAAAGACGCTGAAAAACTGAAAGCCGCTCCAGTGACATTACCCGTTAAACGACTGGATGATGTAAAAGCAGCTCGTGAGTTGAATCTTGTTTGGGGATATTGATTTCTTGGCGATATAAGGAAAAAGTATTGTGGATTTTTTTCAACATGTTAAGATAACGTTTTTTTAATTATAGTCTAAGTTATCCATGAAGAAAATTATCATAACTGCATGTTTTACATGTGTTTCTCTGTTTATTGTTGGTTGTTCTAATGTGCGTACATTAGTTATACCAAAGGGAAGCAATAACTATGAAGTCGCAGCATATTCAACGACTAATGAGCGAGCTTTAAGAGGAGCGATGAAAGTTGCTAATAAGGTTTGCCGTTCTCATCGTGAGGCGCTTGTAGTTATATCTCATAACAGTGAGTATATAGATGGCATTAAAAGGCCAGAATCAAAAACGCAACTTAATTTCAAGTGTGCCTAAATTCTAGTTCTGTACATACCAAAAAGCCGCATTATGCGGCTTTTTAATGGATTGAATATTTTGATTAGAATCTAAGGAAGTAAATTGGCAACACCGTCACGCTCTTCCTTTAATTCAGTCTCAGTCAAGGTCATTCTTTCACGACTAAAGTCACTGATTGGTAAGCCTTGAACAATGGAGAATTCACCATTTTTACAAGTAACAGGGAATGAGTAGATCAATCCTTTTTCAATGCCATAACTGCCATCACTATAAACGCTCATGCTAACCCAGTCACCCTCTGTGGTGCCAAGAGCCCAAGTGCGTATGTGGTCAACAGCGGCAGAGGCGGCAGAGGCCGCACTGGATGCGCCTCGTGCTTTAATGATTGCAGCACCTCGTTGTTGAACAGTTGGGATGAAGTCTTCCACATACCATTTGTTATCAACCAATGATTCAGCAGATTGTCCTGAAACTTGTGTTTGAGAAATGTCTGGGTATTGTGTCGCTGAGTGGTTTCCCCAAACAATCATTTTAGTAATGTCGTTGACATGTTTACCTGTTTTTCCGGCAAGCTGGCTGAGCGCGCGGTTGTGGTCTAGACGAGTCATTGCGGTAAAGTTATTTGGGTTTAGATCAGGGGCGTTACGTTGTGCAATTAGTGAGTTGGTATTTGCTGGATTCCCAACAACCAATATTTTTACATCACGCTTAGCAACAGCATTAAGTGCTTTACCTTGAACGGAGAAAATTTGTGCATTCGCTTCGAGAAGGTCTTTGCGCTCCATACCTGGACCACGTGGGCGTGAGCCAACAAGAAGGGCATAGTCAATGTCTTTGAAAGCGACTTCAGGATTATCTGTTTGAATGATGTCGTGTACTAACGGAAAAGCACAGTCGTTGAGCTCCATAACAACACCTGAAAGTGCCCCTAAAGCAGGCGGGATTTCTAGTAATTGTAAGATTACAGGTTGATCTTTACCAAGCATATCACCGGATGCGATACGAAATAGTAGTGAGTAGCTTATTTGTCCAGCAGCGCCCGTAATGGCAACTCGTACAGGTTGTTTCATCATTCTTACTTTCTCCTTAAATTAAATGATTGCATTGTGCATTATTGTAAACACAAAACATTATAAGAGCTTAGCCCTATAAACTCAAATTTTATGCAAAAAAAAGCCACCTAAGGTGACTTTTAAATCATTTTGTAAGAATGAGGTACTTTACAGCATACCATAAAATGCAAGTTTCTTACGGAAAGTTCCACGGTTAATGCCAAGGATTTGTGCTGCGCGGCTCTGGTTATTGCTGGTATATTCCATGGTTGCTTCAATAAGTGGAAGTTCTACTTCAGCCATTACAAGTTCGTAGACGTTTTCTGGGGAAAGTCCTTCGGTAACCATATTTTTATAATAGGTTGAAATGATCTCTTTTACGTGGTCACGTAATGGTAAGTCCGCGGCCTCTGTTGCTGAAGCGTGGTTATAATGCATTGTCGCTGGCATATTTTTATTCCTTAATTAATCACTAAATTCAAAAAATCTTGATATGGTTTATACAGATACTTACTCACACTAATAGCAATGCTATTACTACAGTGCTGGCTATTCTAAGTACAGCACATATAAAATGCAAGAGTTATGGCGATTTATTTGTCATGAGTTGTGAGGATATGGTACAGTTATGGCATTGAATTATGAGGAGTATTTTGTATGTCTGATGACGACACATACGAACGAAAAAAACTGTCACTAAAAGGTAACCGTACGGTTATTAAGCCGACCATTCAGGCGGCAAAGAAAAATATAGCGTCAGAGCGGCCTTTAACCCTATGGGAAAAGGAAATTGCTGAAATTAATATTGATAAAGCGGTGATTCAGGAAAAGATTGATCACATTGAGCAGCGTCTCGTTTTTGGCTATAGCGAAACACTTAAAGAAAGCGCTGTTGATTATAAGAGAGAAGTCATGGTGCTTGAATGTAAAGTAACGGATATTTTATTGGTTAACGCTTAATTTTTATATAGACGTAAGGTCGTAAACGGTCCACGATCTCACCTATGATTTATAATAGCGGTATGATAACGGAGAACTAAGCTTTAGGTTTTTCCTTTAATTTTGGCAAGTTAGCATGAGCGTATTTAGGTGTGAGCGATTCAAAATCCTTGGCGCTCTTAGCTGTGGCAATATTCTCAAATACAAACTTAAGATAGTCAAAAACCTTGAGGTTATAAAGCTTGGCACTTTCAATCAGGCT
>CAUZSH010000033.1:0-19990 GCA_963582935.1 Gammaproteobacteria bacterium | reverse complement strand
CTTTTCAAGTGTTACGCCTTAATTTCACTGAAGCGCCTTTTCACTAAATACTTCAAGTATTTGGGTCGCTTCTGTTTGCTTGATTCTCGGTCCCTCACGAGAAACAATTGTAGAGGCGCAAACATTCGCTAAATGTGCAGCATCACGCCAACGCATACCTTGCGCCATTCCATGAGTAAAAGCACCTGCAAATCCATCTCCTGCACCAAAAATGTCAATACAGTCACAGGCACGAGCTTTGATAAAATGAATCGCTCCACCATTATAAATCGCCACACCATCAGCGCCCAGCGTAATGGCATAACTTGTTTGATAAGCCATCATCGCAGTAATTGCCGCACTATGTGTTTCAGAACCTGTCAGCTCAAGTGCTTCCTCGATATTGCCAATAATAATATCAACGCCTGATCGAATGTACTCATCAAAAACGATTTTATTTTGTTGTACTAGCAGCTGATCAGACAATGTTAAAATAACTTTAACACCAAATTTTATGGCTTGTGCCTGCAAATACTCACAAATATTTTTGGCTTCAGGGATAGCCAATAAATACCCCTCAATAAACACATATTTTGATGCATGTAACGCATCGAGATCAATATCTCCTATCTCGTAGTTGTTACTCACACCCAATGACGTCACCATGGTTCGATCTGCATCGCTGGTGATCAATGCCAAACAGCAACCTGAAGTATGCGCTTCATCTCCCTCTAGCATAACCGATTTGTTTAGATCTATTTTTTTAGCTTCAAGATCCGCCAAGTACAGACTACCAGAATAATCGCTTGCCACCTTACAGCAAAAGTAGACACCTGAACCAAGCGCATTGGCACAGGTTAAAGAGTTTGCTGCCGACCCACCACCTTCGCTGAGGGAGGGTGAATAACCCTCATCATGCAAACGATTAATAATTCGAGTTTGCTCCGATGCTGAAACCAATGTGCGAACACCTTTTTGAATATTTGCTTTTTCAAAAAAGGATGCCTCCACTTTATATTCCAAATCAAATAACGCAGCGCCTATACCGAAAATATCGTATTTTTTAGAAGTCATCTTCCACTTAAAGCCACTCATTCTTTGTTAATTAAATATTATAGGTGAAGCGCTTGACTTATGCCCACAAATACCTTGTTATAGTGTTGAATTAAAAGATCAACAGGGGCGCTAATCCGTTTAACCACGGTTCGCTGAGAGAGCAATGCTCGACCCTTAACACCTGATCTAGTTAGTACTAGCGTAGGAAGTTGTGATTCACTTAAACCAAGAATTATTCTATTCTTTTTAAGGTCATGCTTCCGTGTATTTTTTATAAACAGGAGACAAATATGACCCATAAAAAAACCACAGCAATCCAAATCTCAAAAACCCTTACCAAACCTTATGCATCATCTGAAAAGATCTATATCACTGATCAAAACATTCAAGTACCCATGCGTAAAATCAAACAGTCCTCCACAGATTCCGTAGAGGGTAAGATCACAAACCCAGATATTCATATCTATGATACTTCCGGTTTATACACAGATACCGAACATACTTGTGATTTAACCCAAGGGCTACCAAAAAACAGGATCAAGTGGATCAAGTCCCGTGAAGATTGTGAGCAGTTAGCAAATTATAATTCTAATTTCACTAATACACTTTTAGACTCTGACTTTCCAAAAAGAGCACTTCCCTATCGTGCCCGCGCCAATAGAAATGTCTCCCAAATGTCTTATGCCAAAAAAGGCATTATCACTGATGAAATGCGCTATGTTGCTATTCGAGAAAACATTCGGTTAGCAAATCAAAATATTACAGACCAAGCATTGCTTCGCCAGCATCCTGGAGAAAGTTTTACCGCAAACATTCCAGCACAAATAACCCCTGAATTTGTAAGAGAAGAAATTGCGGCTGGGCGCGCTATTATTCCATGCAATATTAATCACCCTGAAATGGAGCCCATGATTATTGGTAAAAACTTTGCGGTTAAAATTAATGCCAATATTGGCACTTCGGCAGTGACATCTTCAATCGCAGAGGAAGTTGAAAAAATGATTATTTCTACTCGCTGGGGTGCGGACACGGTCATGGATCTTTCAACCGGAAAACATATTCACCAGACCCGAGAATGGATTATTCGTAATAGTCCTGTACCCATTGGCACAGTACCCATTTACCAAGCGCTTGAGAAAGTAAATGGCGAGGCTGAAAAACTAACCTGGGAAATATTTAGAGATACCTTAATTGAACAAGCTGAACAGGGTGTGAGTTACTTTACCGTTCATGCGGGTGTCCTTCTAAGACACATCCACCTTGCGGCAAACCGCCTCACAGGCATTGTTTCACGTGGTGGCTCCATTATGGCAAAATGGTGTATCTCACACCATCAAGAAAACTTTATCTATACGCACTTTGATGAAATGTGTGAAATCATGAAGCAATATGATGTCGCGTTTTCACTAGGCGATGGCTTGCGTCCAGGCTCAATTTCTGATGCAAACGATAAAGCGCAATTTGCTGAACTTTACACCTTGGGTGAATTAACAAAACGTGCATGGGAGCATGATATTCAAGTAATGATTGAAGGTCCTGGCCATGTGCCAATGCAAATGATCAAAGAAAATATGGATAAGGAAATTCAGCATTGTTTTGATGCGCCATTTTACACGCTAGGCCCTTTGACCACAGATATAGCACCTGGATATGACCATATCACTTCAGCAATTGGTGCAGCTCAAATTGGCTGGTATGGTACTTCTATGCTTTGTTATGTCACACCCAAAGAACATCTTGGATTACCTGACAAGGATGATGTTCGAGAAGGGATTGTGACTTACAAAATAGCCGCTCATGCAGCGGATCTTGCCAAAGGCATTCCCGGTGCACAAATACGGGATAACGCTTTATCGAAAGCACGTTTTGAGTTTAGATGGTTGGACCAATTCAACCTAAGCCTTGATCCTGAAAAAGCGATGGAATTTCATGACAAAACCTTGCCTAAAGAAGGTCATAAAACTGCACATTTTTGTTCAATGTGTGGACCTAAATTTTGTTCCATGAAAATCTCTCAAGAAGTTCAACTGTATGCCGCGAAACATAAACTTGACATTGAAGATGCTATTGCCACAGGGATGCAAGAGCAAACCAAAGCATTTGAAACGACTGGACGCGAACTCTACACGGAAGCCTGAGCTTAATCATGATGAACATAAGCATTGTTGGTGCAGGACTTGTTGGGCGAACATTATCGCTAATGTTGTTGCAACGAGATGATGTTGCCATACAACTCATAGATGAAAGCCCGTCTTTATTTTCTAAGTTAAGCTGTGGCTATCAAGCAGCAGGAATGATTGCACCTTACGCCGAACTTGCTCTAAATAAAAAACAATTATTTGAAGAGGGCTGTCAAAGCTTATCCTTGTGGTCAAAACTGCTTGAAGCTCTCCCTAAAACAAAAGATAAACCGAATGCGAAATGTTCTGATGGAATATTCAGACAAAATGGCACTCTGATTTTATCTCACCCAAATGACTATGGTGATTGCGAGCAATTATTTCATCGTATTCAGCACCATACGGGAAGTATAAATAGCCTTATTCAACCTAAATCGCAACTCAAGAACTATGAATCAAGTCTTGATTCACAACGTTTTGCTCACCACTTTATGCACCTTGAAAATGAAGGACATATTCATGTACCTAATTTTTTTCATACAACATCAAATTATCTTAATGCTCACCCAAGCGTTACGTTTACTTCTGCCAAAATAGAAAATCTTAAAAAAGAATTACCGACCACCTGCGCTCAAGGAAACTCAGATTATATAATAGATACCCGCGGATTGGGTGCAAAGCCAGATGACACCTCATTATTTGGTATTCGGGGTGAGGCTATGTTGGTTAATGCACCAGCGGTTAATCTTTCTCACACCATTAGATTAATGCACCCAAGGCATCCGCTATATATTGTTCCCAGAGGAGACGATCAATATTACATTGGTGCCACAACAATAGAGTGTGAAGACAACTCCCCTATTTCTTTAAAGAGCACTCTGGAGCTTACCAGTGCCTTATATTTTATTCATGAAGGTTTTGCCGAATCTCGCATTCTCAAGACCTTTGCACACTCTCGACCCACTTATTCTCAGTCCATGCCAAAATTAAGCAAACAGGGAAATTTAATCCTCTTAAATGGTTTTTATCGCCACGGCTATTTACTCGCGCCCACTTATTGCCAGCGCCTAATTGAACAATATTTATCTTAAGGAAAACAAGAATGATTACGGTGACATTTAACGATAATGAAGTAGACGTTTCCAAGAATACAAGCCTACAAGTGCTGATCTTAAAGCTCGGTGCAAACAACCTTTACTCAGCCATTGCCATCAATAAAGCATTTGTTGCTCGGTCAAATTATGAAAACACCCTACTTTACCATGGGGATATTATTCAACAAGTTACGCCCATGCAGGGAGGTTGACGTGCCGCTTCAAATATATAACCATACCTTAAATAATAGAATGATCTTAGGTACCGCACTTTACCCTTCGTTGGAAAGCATGACCGAAACGATTCAGGCATCAAAAGTAGATATGGTGACGGTTTCTCTGAAGAGGCAGCTAACAGGTGGCAACCAGAATCATTTTTGGCAAACAATACAAAACTCTGGTTGCTTGATATTACCCAATACCGCAGGCTGTCGAAGCGCGCAAGAAGCCATTACAACGGCAGAAATGGCGAGAGAAATTTTTGGCACTGATCTTATAAAATTAGAAGTCATTGGCGATGATTACACTCTGCATCCAAATGTATTTGAACTTGTGAAGGCCACTGAAATTTTGATTCAGAAAGGCTTTAATATTTTACCCTATTGCACCGATGACTTAACAGTTTGCACAGAGTTAGTATCATTAGGCTGCAAGGTTTTAATGCCGCTTGGCTCACCTATTGGCAGTGGAAAAGGCATCTCAAACCCTTACGGACTTTTATTGCTCAGAGAAAGGTTTAAAGACATCACGCTTATTGTCGATGCGGGTATTGGCACACCATCTGATGCCGTCCAGGCAATGGAATTAGGTTACGATGGCATTTTACTTAATAGCGCAGTCGCACTTGCCGACCACCCAGAAACAATGGCAAAAGCTTTTTTATTGGGCATTGAATCTGGGCATCTGGCATACCAAGCAAAACGAATGCCCACACGAAACTTTGCCTCTAATAGCACCCCACTTTCAGACACACCATTTTGGCATCAAATGGCATGATAAATAGAGCTTCAAATCAAATGAATAAAGAGAAGACACCCACTGTATGGACAGTAGCAGGATCTGATAGTTGCGCTGGGGCCGGTATTCAGGCAGACCTTAAAACATTTAACAGTATGGACATTTATGGTTGCACGCTTATTACAGCCATCACTGCACAAAACACCTTAGGTGTTGCTATGGTTACACATATTGGTGACGAAATGTTTGATGCACAACTTGGAATGCTTGCGGATGAATTTATGCCTAATGCCATTAAATCCGGCATGATGGCAACACCCCACCAAGCCAAATCACTTGCCACATTTCTAGCCAAATATCCTAATATTTTTTATATCTGTGACCCTGTCATGATCTCAACTTCTGGAAGCTCACTATGCAGCACTGAAACCATTCAGGCTATTCAGAAATATTTACTGCCGAGAGCAAATATCATTACACCTAATCTTATGGAAGCGCATTATTTATCAGGCGATGGGAAAGACAAAGATCACTCCATCTACCAACTTGCACAAACCATTCTTAAAAAATATTCATGCGAAAGCGTATTGATTAAAGGTGGACACAACGAAAATAGTCACAGCAACAGAACACTGGCGGAAGATATTTGGGTAAATGATAAAGGAGCTACACTTCATCTTTCATTACCTCGTATTCACTTAGGAAAAGCTGATATTCATGGCACAGGTTGCACGCTTTCAGCGGTACTTACTGCCTGCCTTGCAAAAGGAGAAAGCGTTGAAAATGCATTGGTGATGGCAAAGCATTACATTACCGAAAGTATCCGCACCTCAAAAATGGCTACTGATATGAGCTATTTGTTGAATCATAAACCCTTTGATCTTATAAATAAACTTCCCAGCATAACGACAAATACACTGCCACCACTGCCCAATCAGGCATTCCCTGCCATTAAAGGTGATATCGGCTTTTATCCCATTGCAGATACTAGCGTCTGGGTTCATAAATTAGCGGATCTTGGCGTTCAAACCATTCAGCTACGCATTAAAGAAGGAACGGTACAGAATATTGAACAAGAAATAAAATTATCCATCGAAATTGCAAAGAAACATGGGGTTAAGCTTTTTATTAATGATCACTGGAAGATTGCCATTAAATATCAAGCTTATGGTATTCATCTTGGGCAAGAAGATATTGAAGGTGCCGAGTTACTTTTAATTTATCAAGCCGGTATTCGGCTAGGAATCAGTACACATGACTACTACGAACTTGCGAGAGGTTTATTGATTCAACCATCCTATATTGCACTTGGCCCGATATTTGAGACAACCTCTAAAGAAATGCGATTTGAACCTCAGGGAATATATAAACTCAAGCAATGGAAAAACTTAATCGGTAACATACCACTTGTTGCTATTGGGGGAATTACGCTGGATGATATGCCCGCCATTTATCAAGCTGGCGCGGATGGTGTCTCTGTGATTAGTTATGTTACCCAAGCAGAAGACCCTGAAAAAAACACGATACAAGCACTTGAGATACAGAATAGAGATCTACCTATTAAAAACCTCATCCTATGTTAACGCGCTCTGAAATTTTACGTTATCAGCGCCATTTCACTTTACCCAATGTCGGCACTGATGGTCAGAAAAAGTTAAAGTCTGCCAGCATACTCTGTGTTGGTGCAGGTGGCATTGGCTCCCCTGTTGCCTTATACCTAGCTGCTGCTGGCATTGGGAGAATCGGTATCATTGATCACGATACTGTAGAACTTTCAAACCTACAAAGACAAATACTCTTTCAAACATCTGATATTGGAGAATTAAAAGCAGACTGTGCATTAAATCATCTTTCTAATCTTAACCCTGAAATAGAGGTCATTGCTTATAGCAAAAAACTCACTTTAGAAAATGCTTGTGAACTTATTAAATCTTACGACTTAGTTATTGATGGCTCGGATAATTTTACCACGCGTTATCTTATCAATGATGCCTGTGTTGCAGTCAGACAGTCCTTTATCAGTGCCAGCATTTTTCAATCTGAAGGATCTCTTGGGTTGTTTAATCATAAAAGCCAAGGCTGTTATCGCTGCCTGTTTCCAGAAGAGCCCCCTCTATCTGCCATCCCAACTTGTAACACTGCAGGTGTTTTTGGTGCTACGGTTGGGGTTATTGGTACTATGACAGCAAATCTTGTGCTTAACTTTATAACAGAGACTGGGCTAGAAAGTTTATCTCGATTTCATACTTTCAATAGCCATACTTTTGAAACGCAATCATTTGAATTTCAAAAAGATCCCAAATGCTTATGCTATACTCACAAAAAAATCATTGCCCCTGCCCCAATGCCTGAAAAACTTTCCATAAAATCTGAGATAACTGCCTCAAACCTACAAAAAATCATGCGTTCAGGTCATCCTTATCGTCTTATTGATATTCGCGAACAATGGGAAAGAGACGCCTACCATATTCCAGGCGATGAGCATATTTTAATGAATGACATTATTGAGCATTCATTCAAAGAAAATCAAAAAATCATCCTCTATTGTAAAATGGGGGTACGAAGTAAGATAGCTATGGATATGCTTGCAGAAATACATCCAAGCACTTATTTCCATTCTTTAATTGGCGGCACCGTTGCTTGGAAGGATTACGATTAATATTTAAGCATTCGTACTTTCAAAGATCTTATCAGCAGAAGCGGCAATAAATCCTGTATAGATTTCACCATTTGCCATTGGATAACGTCGAGCAAACTCGTAAAAGCACGAAGGAATTATATACTTCCCTTCTTGAAAATTCACTTTAAAGCGCTCAGCCATTGTACTAGATTGTTCAAGCATCTCAGCAGGTGTCCCTTTGATTTCTCCACCAGACACATTCAATGGATAGCCATGACTTTTCACAAAATCATTGACCTTTTCAATGATATTATATTTTTTCAACGCATTGATTGATACAGTAAAATGATTAGCACGATAACCATAAACATACGTCCACGCTGCATATTCAGACTCTGCTAATAGTTTCTTGTAAATAACATAGCTGGGTTTATCCCAAGGGCGCAAGGAAAATAAGAATTTCTCAGGATTATTTAATGTCTCCAGAGGTATTTGATCAATACTAAACTTAATCTCATCTTGTAAATATTTACTACATTCTTCAAGTTTAAGCTCACTGATAAAAACCAATGGCGCTTTTTTATCAGTTTTGTGCTCAAAATGCTTTGCCACCAATTTTTTCTTTTTAAAATCATAGTCTGCACAGGCTTCGTATCCCGCATTAATGAAGGCTTGTGAAAGCACCTCTAAATTAACCCTAGGGTCATTAAAAGTTCTGAGGGCAATATGATCATTCTGAATGATCTCACCCTCAGAAATAAATAAATCATGTATTTGTTTTGCTTTAGGGTTTTGCCCTGCATAATCCGACCATAACTGTTCAAAAATATCTTGATAATTCACAACATTTCTCCCATACGTCCGCTGCTACTCCACCAATATAGCCGATTAAACTGCTATAAATAGAGAACACATACAATATTTCTTATGATCTTGTTAAATTTAACCTACATCAATACCAGGTTATTTATTCCGTAAGTGATATGGAGGATTATTTATGCCTATAAATTATGATATAATAAGTTTAAACACATCAATTCAATTGAGGGAAGAGAACGGATAATGCCAACACCTGAGCAACAATCAAAAATGACCTATGGCGAGCTATTTAAGCTGAATGGGCAGAAAGCGGCGGTTAGGTCAGGCGTGTTTATTGCAATATTTGGTGGTGGATTATACTTAATTACTGGAGACACGCTTTCACCTGTGATTGCTTGTCTCTTTTTTCTCATTGATGCCAGTGTTGGCACGTGGAAACATAAATGGTTTGGAAGGAAAAAATAAAATGGCTAAACAAATAAAAGGTTTTATTGCGCGACTAGTATCTGTAGAAGCAACGGTTCATTTTGAAGAACCAATGGATACTTCTAGCAAATTTATTTTTGAAATGACTCGAAACACGCTTAAAGTCATGAAAAGTGATGAGATGCTCACACCAAAAAACATTAAGTTTGATATTAATAACGCAGGTGGTGGCACAGATCTTGACCATAGTGAAGTTTGGAAAAAATTGCAAGGCTATGCGCCAAAAGCGACTTTCAGACTGCCGGTGATCAGCGTTATCGATGCATAATAACGAAACTAAAGATCAAAAGATCCGTCACGTATATAAGCAATGGAATGGCCTTGTTTATAGCTTGTTGACAATCAGTACCATATCTATTGATCTTGGCTTTCTTGGCGCCATTGTTTTCTGTGAATAAACTATGGATTTTCGCAGATACAATTACCCTCGCCTCTTCCATTGTCTCACTCTTCACATCTGGAAATTATCTGCTCGGACTGATTGTGGGATTATTTGCAGTGGTTTTTCCCATTGTAAAACTTGGTAGCCTCTATTGGCTTTGGACTTTCTCAACCAACTCGTAGCAAGTATTTAACCTCTCATGAATTTATCTTCCAGGCCTTTATTGTCAAAGGATAGCGAGGATTTATAATTTTAATCCCTTCAGAAATTAAAAATGAGTCCATATGGCAAAAAAGCACGATTGGAACTGGATTCCCACCAAAGCTAGCCCAGAATTTTTTAGTGAATTTATCTTTGGACACCTCACAAGTGGGAGCCGAGGTCCGAAACGTAAACTGTCAGATTTTAAAATTTTCAACTACATTTTAAAGTTTTTGCATACTGGATGTCAGTGGGAGAATCTCCAGATTGAAAAGGATGTAAATGGTGAACCTGAAATTCATTACACTAGTGTTTATAAGACCTTTAGGATGTGGGAAGATGACCAATGCTTCGAGGCTATTTTCACCAATACTGTGAAAGTATTGCACGATAGAGGGAAGCTAGACACAAGTATTGTGCACGGAGACGGAACGACAACTTCTGCAAAAAAAGGGGCGATAATATTGGGAGAAATGGCCACAAGCATATGACTGGTGACAAGGTTGTTGCCTTCTGTGATCGCAATTGTAATGTCATTGCGCCTTTTGTTACTGCCGCAGGTAATAGGAATGAATCTCCCTTATTCCGCGAGGCTTTTGGCCCATTAAAGAAAATAGCTGCAGAGGTTGGATATAACCTGAACGGAAGCGTTATGAGCCTCGATGGTGTATATGATTGTAAGGCAAACAGAAAAATGATATTCAATGGGGGCATGGTCCCTAACGTCAATGAAAATAAGCGAAATAGAAAAAAAACAAAACGCGGACGAAAACGTATTTTTGATAAGGCGATATTTGCTGAAAGGTTTGAAACGATTGAGCGCGTTTTTGGATGGGAAGATAAATTCAAACGCCTTATTGTTAGATTTGAAAGGCTCAGCCACCTTCATTACGCTTTGAAGTATTTGGCCTTTGCGTTGATCAATTTGAGGCATTTCTCAAAAAAATAGATTTGACCTGCTTTGAAGAATTTCAATGGGTGCGCGTCAGCCAAAATTTCGTGTGCGTGTGATTCATAAAAACTGCTTATTTTTGATCAAATTATGACTAAAATTGAGTTTTGATCGAGTGCATCAAAATTTCTTTATCAGGCAGCCTAAATTTTTGCTTTCAAAAGTTGCTAACTTGCTATGAGTTGTAAGCAAAGTCACTGTCCGCATGATTGATCGTATGACTATTTTTCTTCATAGCGGCAGTCATCCTAAGCAAAGTCACTGTCCGCATGATTGATCGTATTCTTACGCCATCAACCTAAGAATCTCTAATTTTTGGCTTATTGCTTAGGTCCATATTCTTCATACTTCTTACCCGCTTCGATTGTCATGAAACGTTTGAAGTTATCTTGAAATTTTTGGATCAAGTTTGCGTAAGCTTTATCATACGCGTCTTTGTCTACCCATGTTTCTCTAGGATGTAAAATGTCATCATCAACATCATTTAAAGATTGAGGGACTTCAAAGCCAAAATTTGCATCTGTGTAGCAATCAACTCGATCAATAGATCCATCCATAATCGCATCAATAATTGCACGCGTATCTTTAATGGATATGCGGTTTCCTTCACCATAAGTACCACCTGTCCAACCTGTATTCACAAGATATGCCGAAGCACGATGCTCTTGCATCTTCTTACCTAATATTTCGGCATATTGCGTTGGGTGCAACAACAAAAATGGCTGACCAAAGCAGGATGAAAATGCGGCTGTTGGCTCTTTGATACCAAGCTCAGTCCCTGCAACTTTTGCGGTATACCCTGACAGATACTGATACATCGCCTGCTCAATGCTCAGCTTTGAGACTGGTGGCAATACACCGTAAGCATCACAGGTTAAGAAAATGATTTTACTTGGATGCCCTGCTTTTGAAATAGGCTTTACAATATTATCAATATGATAAATTGGGTAGGATACGCGCGTGTTTTCTGTTTTGGCATTTGAGTCATAATCCACACTGCCATCTTCGCGAACAACCACGTTTTCTAATAAAGCATCTCGACGAATCGCATCGTAAATATCCGGCTCATTCTCTCTTGATAACTTAATTGTTTTTGCATAACAACCGCCTTCATGATTAAATACACCCTGGTTATCCCAGCCATGTTCATCATCACCGATTAAAGCACGTTTGGGGTCTGCAGATAACGTGGTTTTTCCTGTGCCTGAAAGCCCAAAAAATAAAGCAACATCTTTCTCTTTACCAACATTTGCTGAACAATGAAAAGAACCAATACCTTTAAGTGGCAAAAAGTAATTCATCATTGAAAAAATACCTTTTTTGATTTCACCGCCATACCAAGTATTACCGATGATCGTCATTCTTTCTTCAATATTAAAAGCCACATAGGTTTCAGATCTAAGCCCAAGTTCTTTATAGTTTTCAGCTTTTGTTTTGCAAGCATTTAAGATTGTCCAGTCTGGTTTAAAATTATCCAGCTCATCTTGTGAGGGACGAACAAACATATTCTTAAAAAAGTGTGCCATCCATGCCACTTCAGTCACAAGACGCACGGACAATCTGGTTTGGGTATTCGCACCACAAAAACCATCAATAACATATAACTTCGTATTCGTTAGCTGTTTTGTTGTAATGTCTTTTAAAACATTCCATGTTGATTGAGACATGCGTTTGTTATCAGAACCATGGTCTTCCCACCATACATTTTGCAATGATTCTTCACATTCTACAATATACTTATCTTTTGCTGAGCGCCCTGTAAACACCCCAGTGTCAACAGCAACAGCTCCTGATTTAGTCCCTGTTCCTTTTTCATACCCTTTAGCTTTTTCTGAGGTTTCATGCTCAAAGAGCAAATCATAGGATGGGTTATGTATAATCTCACCCACATGATCAATTCCGACATTTCCTAACTCGATTCTTTCCATCATATCCACAGCCATTTTTAATTATTCCCTAAATAATTTTACCACAAAAAATATAGAGCGAATAATAGAGCATCTGACTAATTTTGTAACTATATTACAGAATAAATAATGAAGATATTTTTCTGTGCAACATGGGTTTTAGGTGAGACTTATTTCACAACAATAACCAGAAAACTTCCGCACGTTAAAAACACCGGTATCTAAAATCAAATACTGTCCGCGAATTCCGAGCAGCTCGCCTTCGACAAGTGGGTTTTTATCTAAATTATGCGTTATGATCTTCAGTGGGTTTTGAAGCACTGGGAAATGAATATCAATAATCTTTTGATCTTGGAGAACCTCAATCGCATCCGCTCCAATCCTAGACATTAATTCATCCAACTCATCCTTCACCTTTGAAAATAAATCATCTCGACGCGCAATTAAGTCAATCGCGTCGAAGCCACCTTTTAACATCGTGCGCCAATTTGTTTTATCGGCAACATGTGACTTGAATAACACCTCAACTAATCCGGAATGCAGACGCTCTTTCACCCTCAGAATAGGCAGTGCTTGTGTTGCGCCTTGGTCAATCCAACGATGCGGCACATTGGAAAAACGCGTAATGCCAACTTTTAGATTACCTGTATTGGCTAAATAAATATAATGTGATTGAAAACAATGCGCTTCGCCCCATTCAGGTTCACGGCAAGTTCCTTCATGGTAGTGGCATAACTCAGGGCGCATCATACAGCTATCGCACTGTGCGAGGGCTCGAAAGCAAGGAAAACAAAATCCCTGCTGAAAGCTTTTTTTGATTTTGCGATCACAAGCAACACAATGGATTTCATTAAGAAACTCAATGAGCACATGCCTTCCAAGGTATTCATTCAGATGAATGGTTTTAGCTTTATCTAAATAATAGTGGGCTTCGCCACCCACCAACTCATTTTGAAACTTACTGAGCTTTATTTTATTTTTTTGCATTGTCTAAGATAGATGCCTTAACATATCGTCCTGGCGCATCTTCGATGGCCTTATATTTTCTATTCCCAAGATTTTTGGCATCAATGAGATTTCCAGATTGTTTTTTCAACCATTTTTCCCAATAGAGCCACCATGAACCTGTATGTTCCGTCGAAGATTCTAACCATTCCTGTGGGGTTTCGGCTAGTGTTTT
The DNA here is from genome assembly GCA_963582935.1 of Gammaproteobacteria bacterium. GTDB lineage: Bacteria > Pseudomonadota > Gammaproteobacteria > Francisellales > Francisellaceae > CAUZSH01. The sequence goes on along the minus strand of CAUZSH010000033.1, from coordinate 6,237 downwards.
ATTGGTTTTAAAACCGTATTTCATTTTTTCTGGTGGATTAACAATCCCTGCAATATGCCCAGAACCACCTAATACAAATTCTGTTTCACCGCTACAAAGTTTAGCACCCGAATAAGTCGCTTCCCAAGGTGCAATATGATCTTTCTCTGCTGAAATAAAAATGGTTGGAATATTTACGGTTGTTAAGTCAATATCCACCCCATCAAAATTCAACCCACCCGGCTTACATAATTTGTTATTCAGATACATTTCACGCAAATAGTAGCCATGAGAGGCACCTGCTATGTTGACAGAGTCAGAATTCCAATACAGCAAATCAAAAGGAAAAGGTTCTTTACCACATAAATAATGGTCAACAAAGTAGCTCCAGATCAAATCATTACTTCTCAATAAATTAAAGGTTGCAGCCAAACGCCTTCCATCCAAATAGCCCACCTCTGCCATTTCTTTTTCAAGTTCAGAGACTTGATCATCAGACAAAAACACGCCAAGCTCTCCTGGATCTTCAAAGTCTAACAAGCAAGTAAAATAAGTAACACTCTTAAATAATTTACGTTTTTTCGCTTTCAAATAAGCCAATGTTGGTGCCAATACGGTACCACCAATACAATAACCAATCACATTGATTTCCTCTTGCCCTGAAATAGCAGAAGCCAACTCTGCTGCTGGAATAATCCCATCCGTCATGTATTGTTCAAACTTCATATCTTTAAAAGAGGCGTCCGGGTTAACCCAAGAAATCATAAACACGGTATACCCTTGCTTTACCACCCAATCAACAAATGATTTTTTCTCATTGAGATCAAGAATATAATATTTATTCAAAAAAGGTGGCACAATCAATAAAGGAACTTCATGCACTTTTTTTGTTTGGGGTGAATATTTGATTAACTGAAAAAGTTTATTTTCAAATACCACTTTCCCAGGTGTAATAGCAATATTTTCACCGATGGTAAATTGATCAAAGTCCGTCATTTTAATATTCAAGACCCCAGAACCTTCATTTCGCTTGAGATCAGCCATCATATTCTCAAAACCCTTCACCAAGTTTTGGCCTTGAGTGTCTATGGTTTCTTTGATCACATCAGGGTTTGTTAGAGCGAAGTTTGATGGGGACATGGCATTAATATATTGATCCATATAAAATGCAACCTCCCTATTCGTCTTTTCATCTAGACCTTCAATATTTTTGACGCGCTCTTGAATAGACTCAGCGGTGGTTAAATAACATTTCTTAATAAAATCAAAGACAGGTTGGTCGCTCCATAGATCAGAGGAAAAGCGGCGATCTTTCTTTTTATCATCCTCTTTCGCACTACCACCAAAAAAAGTTTGCTGCCAGATATTAGAATACTCTTGCCAGAGCTTAACCTGTGATGTCCATTCTTCAATAGGATCGTTCGTCATCAGTTTAGAAAAGCCTTCCTGCATCATACTATTGATACGCTTCGTGCCATCTGGCGTTCCATGATCGCCTTGTTTCATTTCAGAAAATTGATCAAAAAAGGAAGTCGCCCAATTTTGCACTTGTTCATTCATTTTTTTTACACCTTCATCTGAGATAGAAAAGTTTTTGTCGTTCATCATCTTGCCTCTATGCTAGTTTTACATTCAACGGCGTTTACCAAGCTTAGCGAACACGGTAGAATATTGTCCATATATGATTGATTTATTTTACACACATCGAGATTAACATGAGCGACGGCATAATTAAAACAAACTTTATCCGAAATATTATTGATAAAGACCTTTCTGAAAATAAAAATAATGGCAAAGTCATTACGCGTTTCCCTCCAGAACCTAACGGTTATTTACATATTGGACATGCTAAGTCCATTTGCTTAAATTTTGGTATTGCGAAAGACTATCAACGTGGTCCTTGCCACTTACGCTTTGATGACACAAATCCTGCGAATGAAAGCGAAGAATACATGAACGCCATTATTCGTGATGTAAAATGGCTAGGTTTCGATTGGGGTGATCACTTACATTATACTTCTGATTATTTTGACAAACTTTATGAGCTCGCTGTCTTACTCATAAAAAAAGGGAAAGCTTATGTTTGCAGCCTCAGCGCGGATGAAGTTCGAGAATATCGTGGATCACTGACGAAACCTGGCAAAAATAGCCCTTTCCGTGAGCGTTCTATCGAAGACAATCTCGATTTATTTGAGTCCATGAAAAATAATGAATTTGAAGACGGTACACACTCTTTACGTGCAAAAATTGATATGTCTTCTGGCAATATTAACTTACGTGACCCTATGCTTTATCGTATTAAAAATGTAAACCACCACCGTGTTGGAGATAAATGGTGTATTTACCCTATGTATGATTTTGCTCATGCGATTTCTGATGCCATTGAAAATATCACCCATTCTCTTTGCACACTTGAATTTCAAGATCATCGACCACTTTATGACTGGCTTGTTGAAAATTGTGAAATGCCCCATACGCCTAGGCAATATGAATTTTCACGTTTGAATTTAAATTACACCATTACCAGTAAACGTAAATTAAAAGCATTGGTCGAGAATAATTTTGTATCAGGCTGGGATGACCCTCGTATGTCTACCCTTTCAGGTTTAAGACGACGAGGCTTTACACCTGTCTCCATTCGCAACTTCTGCGATACGGTTGGAGTATCAAAGCAAGATTCTATTATTGATATGTCTACATTAGATGAAGTCATTCGCAATGACTTAAACCAAACGGCACCACGTCGTATGGCCGTTTTAGAACCATTGAAAGTCATCCTCACTAATTATGATGGTGGCTTTGAAACCTTGAATGTGCCGAACCACCCACAAAACCCTGATTTTGGTCGTCGAGATATTACTTTTTCTAAAGAAATTTATATTGATCAAGAAGATTTTCAAGAGGTTAAAACACCAGGATTTAAGCGCCTAAGCCTAAATGGACGGGCACGCTTAATGAACGGTTATGTCATAGAGTGCCATAAAATTGTTCGTGATATTGATGGTAATATCAAAGCACTTGAATGTATTTATCTCCCCGAGACATTAGGTGGGAAGAAGCCTGAAGATGGCGTCAAGGTAAAAGGTATTATCCACTGGCTTGATGCGAATAACTGTCTTGATGCTGAAGTGAGAATTTATGATCGCTTATTCAATGTTGAAAACCCAAGTCGTTTTGAAAATGTTGGTGATGCTTTAAACCCAGATTCCTTAAAAGTCATCGCAAAGGCAAAAATTGAACCAAGCCTTGCTGATGCAAAACCTGAAAGCATATTCCAATTTAATCGTATTGGATACTTCTGTGCTGATCAACTTGAGCATCATCAAGATAAACCTGTTTTCAATCGAACCGTTACCTTAAGAGATGGTTGGAAAAAATAATATAGGATCTTTCCCATTATGAAAAAAGAATTTGAATATCTTGTAGAAGTAGACAAATCCGAGATTGATTTTAACCGACATGTTGCCAACCACATCTATTTTAAGTGGATGAGTGATACCGCCCTAGCGCATACAGATTACTGTGGGTTTACCATGGAAGGATTTATTGAGTCTGGCGCCTCCTTCTTCGCAAAAACAAATACCATTAACTACAAAAAAGCTGTAGCTTTGGGTGATATAGTCGTCATACAAACATGGGTGGAGCCGGCCTCTAGAGCGAGCTCTTTACGTAAGTTCATTATGACCAATAAAGAAACTGGCGCCCTGATTGCCACCGCTGAAACATTATATGCTTACGTGAGCTTCTCTACGGGCAGACCTATTCTTATACCTGAACATGTTAAGCGTGGTTTTGGAACGTGACCTACCCCTCCAATTTGGGACAATCACCAACCCAGAATAGAGGAATAAAAAATGACACGTACAATTTTAATAATTAGTATAAACCACCTTATTAAATAAATACTTGTCTGTCAGAAAACAATTCGATGTTATTCGATCTTAAATATTCATAGGCTTCTTCGTGTGATCCATAAGTATCACAAGCCTTAGAACAAGGTCATTGAACGACCCCATTCCACCAAATATTTTTAAAATATCTTCTATTAAATTTAGGTCGACATTAGTTTGATCTAAAGCATCTAGATATTTGCTCCAATGAGCTTCGCCTGCTGCATTCAAAACCTTTAAACAATTATTTAATTCTTTTGTGATTTTATTTGGGTTTATATCAATCACCAATCTTTAAAACTTTCATCAAGTAACTTTTTATACTGAATGGTTTCCTTCATGACATCCTTTGAAATTTTTGGCTTATCTGAAATTATTTTTTTTAGGGCTATTCTTGATTCACCTAAAAACTCTATCGCAGAAGAACAATCACCAAAACTAATTGCATATTCAATTAATTCTATAAATTTGCTATTGCCATTTATCTGGAACTCTCCTTTTAATTTTTTAAGAAACTCTTTTAGCTCCCCATAACCATGCTCATTTGATATTGCCATTATTTTTTCCTTATTTTGATCTTTTTCACGGCATATGAAACCATTGAATTGCCGCATCGCCTGAGTTTATTACGATCTCTGGAGCACCACCACTATTACCATTTAATCCTGGGGCATTTCTTGAAAAAATATTATATCAGAGATTTATATTTGAAAATATTAGTAGCGTTGGTATCTAAATAGCCTTAATTCAAATCACAAGCGCAATCCCAATAATTTTACTCATTCACGATTACATAACTTTAGACACAACATTGATCGTATGAAAATATAATCATAATAAATTTTGGGGGTATATTTGGGGGTACCTACGATTTAATGAACTTTTCCTTGCGCGCGCAAACCCATATATAATATGGTGCTGACAAGGGGAATCGAACTCCTGACCTACTGATTACGAATCAGTTGCTCTACCGACTGAGCTATGCCAGCAACAAAAGCATTATAATATGATTTTAGATAATAAAAAAGCCTTTACCGTTTCCCGTAAAGGCTTTTAAATATGGTGGGTGTTGAGGGGCTCGAACCCCCGACCCTCGCCGTGTAAAGGCGATGCTCTCCCAGCTGAGCTAAACACCCGAGTCTTGAAACGCATTATAGAGATTACTGTATGTGGGTCAAGTGCTTTTAACGTTATTTCTTAACAAAAACCGCCATAGACTCAACATGCGTAGTATGTGGAAACATATCCATGATTCCTGCATGTGTCATGGTGTAACCTTTTTCATTTACAAGAATCCCTGCATCTCTTGCAAGGGTTGCAGGATTGCAAGAAACATAGACAATTTTTTCAGGATTAAAGGCTTCTATCTGCTGACATATCGCTTCTGCACCCGCACGAGGTGGGTCTAACAACATTTTATTATAACGATTTTGCGACCAATCAAACTGATTAATATCTTCAAACAAGTTCGCAGCATGAAAATCAACATTACTGATATTATTGAATGCAGCACTCTCATACGCTCTTTTCACCATTGTCTCTTCACCCTCAACACCTGTTACGTGCCCTGCACTTCTTGCAAGAGGTAAGGTAAAGTTTCCAAGTCCACAAAACAAATCTAAAACCTTATCCTCTTTAGATAAATCTAGTAACTGAACCGCTTGATAAAGCATTTTATGATTGATGTCCGTATTCACCTGCGTAAAATCATTCGGATGGAATCGAATCGTAATATCAAACTCAGGCAGTGAATAACTTAAATAACGCTCTTCTTTAGGAATCTTAGGATAAAAAAGTTTGACTGTATTGGGACCTTTTGATTGTAAATAAACCCAGAATCCTTTTGCTTCAGCATAAACCGTGATCTTCTCTAAATCTTGCTCAGATAGCGGCTCTAAATGCCGAATAATCAAAGCTGTTTTATGGTCGTCGACAGCAACTTCAATCTGAGGAATGGTCGTATAAGCCTCTAGAGATCGAATCAATACTTGCAAACTTTCAATATTTGTTCCCACACTAGGATGCAACACGGGGCAGGCATTAATATCAGCCAAATAACGGCCATTTCTTTCTCTAAAGCCCACTAACACACGATCGTCTTTTTTCGGTACATAACGCACCCCAACTCTCGCTTTTGTTCGATAACCCTCTGTAATTTCTGACAACAATGGATCAAGCCAAACATCCGGTGACACATTACCAAAATGTGCGAAATGGTCTTTTAAGGTATCTAGCTTATGCGCAATTTGCCCATGAGCAGAAAGATGCTGTAATGAACAACCACCACAATGATTATAGGCCTCACAAACGGGTGTCACGCGTTCAGATGATGGCACAACCACTTCTGTCACAATACCTTCATCAAATT
>CAUZSH010000032.1:0-20181 GCA_963582935.1 Gammaproteobacteria bacterium | reverse complement strand
AGCTGTGGCAATATTCTCAAATACAAACTTAAGATAGTCAAAAACCTTGAGGTTATAAAGCTTGGCACTTTCAATCAGGCTGTATAGGTGAGCACTAGCTTCAGCACCTTTGGTGTTTTGGGGTATTACACTCCAAATGAGTATTTGGTAAACATGAAAAAGGTAGCCTAAGATTTTTTCGCAATTGCATCCTTAAACCGCCCTATAAACTTGTTGCGCCAATATCCAAAGGTTACTTTCTTGACATCCTTTTGGCGACAGAACTCAGCCTGTGTCTGACCAGAGTCCTCCCATTCTTTGACTAAGGTCAACCATTTATCATCTAACTCGCTCATTATCATAATACTCCACTTGTTGAATGTGATTATAAGTATGACGGGCTATATTTTGGATTGTTAGATGTAGATCATGAGACGCTTACCTTCTTCAGGCGTTTCAGCGGAGCGGGTATGGATATGAGCTTAGCGATTATAGCGCATCTTTTGGGCATGGAAACTGCGAGTAAAGTGGCAAATTGGATTGAATATGAATGGCACCAAGATGCTAGCTGGGACCCTTTTGCTGAAAGGTGTGTTGGTTAAGAGAAAGTAATCAATTATCTGGATATAAATTAGGAATCACTCGACTTTGTTGACTGTCTTGAGATTGGGCAATACTCTTAATAGTCACAACAATATTTTTTATAATGGCTTTGTCTGGATAAGGTTCTGTTATGTTCCTAGATGGTGAATAATGATAATGTTCGATGGCCGCTAAATAAGCCTTATTGTCATCAGAAAAATGATTGCACAATAATTGGTAAGCATTCGGTTTCTTTGGATAAAGTTGCTTGGAAATGCTACGTAAAGCCTGATGAATTTCTTGTGTTTTCCTTGAATTGAAAGCGAGCGTTAGCTTTTTAAGCAATGGTGCGATGCTTGCCATATGAGTAATTTTTGTCGTGTCTTTTATGTTATTTTGCTTTGGTGGTGTGGTCCGTTTTTTTCGGTCAGACAGCACAATAAAGAGGGTAATTAATAAAAGTACCATAAGGAGTATGGTGATGGGAATATAGTAAGACAGTGCCTTTTTCGCAGGCATAGCTTTTATGCTTGAAGCTGTTTGATTGTCAGATATACTTTCCTCTGTAAAAGGTGCTTTTTTGATAGCAGCGAGTCCCTTGTTGTCAATAGTTTGCCCCATGACCGTGATTGTTTCTTCAGATAAGGATGTTGTTTCCACTTTATTAGTTTTAGTGTTCCACCATGTGATATTAATGGGTGGAAATGTATAAGTACCAGGTTTGTTTGCAATGTATCTAATGGTTTCAATTCTCTTGCCGTGATTGTTGCTTGTGCCAAATATTGCAGGTTCTGGGTAGTTGCTTAAATTTTCATTTTTAAAATGATCCATGAGATCTGGTATTTGTGTGCCGAGTAAACCTGTTGCGGTAATCGTGATTTTACGACGAATAATATCACCAGTTTGATAACCATCTTTTGTATTAGGTTTTTTGATGGTTTGGGAGAGTGTCAGTCCAGAAGCTGGAATCCAAGGGGCGTTATAGGACTGAGGGATCGGGAGAATATTTAGATGATGCGGTTCGGTAACAAGGCGAAGTGGCGTGGTTACTTGGAACATGCTGTTGCCAAAACCAAATTGAGAAAAGTGGTGATTGGCTTTTTTTGTACGGTCTAGGACGCGCATAGCGAGCGTTTGAGATGGGATATTAAGAAGTCCACTTTTTTGAGGAAAAAGCACATACGTAATAGAGGTGACTAAAAATGGTTTGCTACCAATTATTTCTTCCGTTTTCTGTGGCTTTCCAAGTTCCTTAACGGTGACATCTGGAATGCTAATGGGAGAGAGCGCCGCACCTTGTATTTCTTGAGACATGGCTGGGGAAATTGCAATTTTGATCTTGAGTCTTATTTCTTCTTGTACATGGTATGATTTCTTTTCAATGTTAGAGGTGATTTGAATGCTACTATCGTCATAATGAAAGCTGCCAACGGGAGCGGTTAACGTGATCGTGAGTGGTTGGGTTTTGTCATTACTGATAGAAATGCTAGGGATGACAAGTTGTATTGGCTTATCTTCCTTTTTTAGAGTAGGTATGGCTTGTATGGTGTATACCCACTGATAATTTTTAGTGGTGTGTCCATTTACGCTCCGAATGCTTTGCCCTGTTGATTGTCTGAGAATAATAAAGTCTTTTTTTAATGGCGCGGTGTCGGGAGATATTTTATTATCGGTATTAGACGAAATAGTTAGCTGAAACGGCTGCCCTGATGCAATAATACGATTGCTTAAAGAGGCGGTGATATTTGCAAAGATAGGTGCAGTGAAGATAGATGTAGTGAATATTGATAGGAGCAAAAAAAGAACATATTTTTTCATAAGAAAATAAAATGATTGCTGAGCTTGTATGTTAGCTGTAACTGTATAAATTCAGTGCTAAAACAGCAAGTAAAGACATATAAAAATTGAAAATATGAATTTCTTTCCATATATTTTTTATGGGGCTTGCAATGTGGTGGATTTATGAGGATAATGCTGCCTGAAAATCAAACAGAAAGTTTTGAGAGAAGGGTTTCAAATGGTCATTGTTGATTTAAAGCAATATATGTGTGTGGTTTGTGGTCTTATTTATGATGAGGCTGAAGGCTGGCCAGAAGATAATATTGCACCTGGTACACGATGGGAAGATGTACCTGAAGACTGGGAGTGCCCTGATTGTGGCGTGGGTAAAGAAGATTTTGAAATGCTTGAAATCTAAGATTATTTATTTTGAATTAAAATCAATCTATTATTCTTATATTGAAACTCTAATTTTTTAAGTGCGCTCATGCCGAGTAGCACTTGTTTTCCTTCTTCAGCAGGGTTAATGCTCGCTCGAACATTTGATAATGAAATATTTCCAATAGAAAGATTGTCTATAGTTGTATCATAAACGGTAATTACGCCATTTGCAGTATACGCTTCATATGCTTGCCCTTTAGATAAGCCAATTTTTTGTGCGATAGCATGAGGGACAACGACCGAAGAAGCGCCTGTATCCACAAGAAAAGTGACAGGATATTGATTGATATAACCATTAACAATATAGGAGTGACTCGGGTTTGCTTGGAGGTAAACAACGTGTTGCCCTCGCTGATTTATTTCTGTTTGTGGTGCTTGATTGGGGTTATTTCTATTTTGGATAAAAGTATTAAAGCCATAATAGCCCACAACAAAAAGCAGTATCCAAAAGATATAAACGAAAAACTTAGAGTTGCTTGATTTTGGCATAGCGATAGATTGTGGAAATTATGTTGGATCTGCTGTTGTCATGGCATTTTTAATAAACTGAAATAGTTCTCTGAAATTTTTAACAGGTTTATTCTCTTTTTGCTCTTTAAGCGTATTGCGGATCAGTTGGCGCAATATTTGCGGACTGGCATAAGGGTACTTTGATAGAAATTCTGTTGTGGCCATTTTGGATGTTTCGCTATCAAGAAGCCGAAGTCTTAGTTTTTCAATTCGATGAAGGAGGGCGGTATCCTCAACACTTTGAGAGGTGTATTTATTATAAGCGTCATAAATGGGTTCCATATCACATGAGCGTAAAAGTTTGCCGACATATTGCAGTTGACGTTTAAAGGCAGTTTTAGTCATCGTTTTAGCATCAAGGATATTATCAATAACAGTTTCATCAAGTGGCAAAGATTTGATTTGCTTTTCATTTAACTCGATCAACTTTTTGCCAAAGTCTTTAAGGTCATGTGCATCATTTTTTGTCTGGGTGCGGCTTTTAATAATGTCTGATTCAGTTTGTTTTGGTTCTTGCATCGCTTTACTTGGGATATGGCGTTTCTATGTGTAGAATGATAGCCGAAATTAACTTGAAGTAAAATAGAAAAGGAGTCTGCTATGTTTACCCGTGATATGAATATTCAATCTTATGATCCTGAGCTTTATAATGCGATTGTTGCTGAAGATGTACGCCAAGAAGAGCATATTGAGTTAATTGCATCTGAAAATTATGCGTCACCTCGTGTCATGGAAGCACAAGGATCACAGTTTACCAATAAATATGCTGAAGGCTATGCGGGTAAGCGCTATTACGGTGGCTGTGAGCATGTAGATGTTGCTGAACGTCTTGCCGTTGAAAGAGCAAAAGAACTTTTTGGCGCTGACTATGCTAACGTTCAACCGCATTCAGGTTCTCAAGCAAATGCGGCCGTTTATTTTGCATTATTAAAGCCGGGTGATACGGTGTTAGGAATGAGCCTTGCTCATGGCGGACATTTAACACATGGCTCAAAAGTAAATTTTTCAGGTAAGTTATTTAATGCAATTCAATATGGTCTAGATGAAAGTGGAGATATTGATTATGCGGAAGTTGAAGCTTTAGCGCTCGAACATAAGCCTAAAATGATTGTGGCAGGATTTTCTGCTTTTTCAGGCGTGGTAGATTGGGCGCGTTTTCGTAAGATAGCGGATGAAGTCGGTGCTTATTTGATGGTGGATATAGCACATGTTGCAGGAATGATTGCGGTGGGTATTTATCCAAACCCTGTGCCTCATGCACATGTTGTTACCACCACTACACATAAAACGCTTCGTGGTCCCCGTGGTGGTTTGATCGTTTGTCAGGCGAATCCTGAGCTTGAAAAGAAATTTAATTCTATTGTTTTTCCAGGCATTCAAGGCGGTCCGTTGATGCATGTGATTGCAGGGAAAGCGGTTGCTTTTAAGGAAGCCTTAGAGCCTGAATTTAAAGACTATCAGGTGCAAGTGGTTAAGAATGCTCAAAAAATGTGTGAAGTGCTGATGTCTCGTGGCTATGATGTGGTTTCAAATGACACACATAATCATCTTGTCTTGGTGGATTTGATTGCAAAAGACATGACAGGTAAAGAAGCGGAAGCGGCTTTAGGGCGTGCCAATATCACGGTAAATAAAAACACAGTACCGAATGACCCTCGTTCTCCTTTTGTGACGAGCGGCCTTCGTATAGGTACCCCAGCAATCACCACACGTGGCTTTGGAGAAGTAGAAGCAGAACAAATCACAACCTGGATGTGCGATGTGTTGGATCATTTAGGGGATGAAAAAGTAGAGGCGGATGTGAAAGCCAAGGTGCTTGAGCTTTGTGGTCGTTTTCCAGTTTATAAGTAAGATTAAATTTAGGGTAGTAAAGATCTAATAAAATGGCGGACTATTTATCCTGAGTTTAATAGTGCGCTTTGAGTTGCGCAGGGGAAGATTAAAAAAAGCGTTAAACTCATCCGTGAGTTTTAATAGGCATCATGCCAGATCACTTTCGATCAAATCCTTGATCAATGCAGTCAATCCTAGACTGTGACATCCTGTCAGATATATCCTATATCTTGAACTATCCCTTTTCAAACCAACGATCCTTCATTGATTGTTTGCTTCATGCATAGGCGTCTTGCCTTACAACAGTATTCCTTACTGTTGTGCGTCATGCGGTGGCATCTTGCCGATCAAGTGTTCCTTACTTGATGTGGGTATTATGACAAAGAGAGGGAGCCATAAAAATAGCCAAATGCTGAAAGTTTGTGAGATATTGACCATTTTCGTTGTAATGAGATAGACTTTTATTTATTAGGAGGCTAAAAGAATGACCGTATCTGCTTGAAATGAGGGTGAATAACCGTTCTTGTGTGGAAGTAAAGGTAAGCTTAAATAATTTTGCAGTGCAGGCAAAGTATATGAATTTTGAGGTTTGAATGGATTAATGAATCTCTTGACCAGTATATATATATCTAGGTAAGCTATGTTTTATCATCTTGCTACATGACATTGCATTTTTCTTATGCAAAATACTTACCCCCTTAGTGAAATACTACAGTCTATTAAAAGCATACTAGATGAAGTTTTTTCTGAGCGAATTTGGATTGAAGCTGAGTTAGCCGACTGGAAAGTAAATCATTTTTCAGGACATGCCTATGGTGAATTGGTAGAGCACAATGCTTCAGGAAAAAAAATGGCTAGTTGTCGTTTTACCTGTTGGAAATATCAAGTATCGGCGATTGAAGCTAAGTTTCAAAAAGTGACGGGCGAAAAGCTAAAGGCTGGAATGAAAGTAAAGCTTTCAGTTAAGGTATCTTTTTCGGAGCAATATGGTTTTGCCATGAATATTGTGGATATTGATCCTCAGTTTACGCTTGGAGATTTATTTGCAAATGTTCAGAAAATATTGGCACAATTAACGGATGAGAAAATTATTGAACAAAATCGACAATTGGAAGCACCTTTTGACTTCTTTAATGTGGCGGTTATTTCTTCTCCAACGGCAGCGGGTTTAGGCGATTTTACCCAGCTAACGGATGGATTGATGGCGGCTAAGCTTTGTCATTTCGAGCACTTCAATGCAGTGATGCAGGGAACACAATGCGCTCAAAGTGTCGTGGATGCACTTAATTTGGTGAGCCAGCATCGGAAACCTTTTGATTGCGTGGTGATTTTGCGAGGAGGCGGATCTGTTCTAGATTTAGCTTCCTTTAATGATTATGCATTGGCAAAAAAGGTTTGTAGTTTTCAAATTCCAGTTTTTTGTGCTATCGGGCATGATCGTGATCAATGCGTGTTGGACTTTATTAGCCAAGGTACATTTGGGACACCCTCTAAGGCGGGGCATTATATACAATCCACCATTTATGCCAATGGGCAGAGCATCATTACAAATTTATCTTTCATTGAAAATAGAGCCCGTCAAATACTTCAGCAATCGGATCAAAACTTAACCTTCATGTTAGACAAGATGACTTCAAGCGCCGGACAAAAACTATCCCTATCTGAGCAGAAGATTCACACCTCAATAGAAAATGCTATGCAGATAATGAAGCAAAAACTAGAAATGGCAGATTTAGAAGTTACATTAAAATTTAAGCTGGTCTTAGCGAATAGTATTGAGCCAACATTGAAAAAAGGTTATGCCATTGCTTTAGATGATAAAAATAAGCCGATTAAGTCTATTGGTGAAGCAAAAACATACCCGATTAAAAGGTTAAAATTTATAGATGGAGAATTGCAATTATGAGTACAGCGACCAAAACAGCGAGTTATAAGACGGCGTATACAAAACTTGAAGCACTCTCAAAGGAAGTAGAGAGCATGGATTTATCAGATCTAGATAAATTGGTAAAGGTAACAGAAAAAGCGGCGGGCTATGCAAAAATATGTCGAGAGCGTATTAATATTATCCGAGAGAAATTAGAAAGCATTGATGATGCTCAGGTTGGGAATGAAGCATGAAAATATTTATTACTGGAGGCACAACGGGAATCGGTTGGGGACTGGCAGAGTACTATTTAAAACAGGGGCATGAGGTTGCAGTTGCCGGAAGGGATTGTTCAAAATTACCAGAACATGCACAGCAATATGCGAGGTTACAACGTTATGACCTCGATGTGTTAGATGGGAAAAAGCTCATTGAGTCTGTTGCTGAGTTTGCTGATGGCCAACTAGATATGATGATTGCAAATGCAGGGATTAGTGTGAGTGAGAAATCATCGACACCTAATTTTGACAAAGCCCACCAGGTTATCTCGACCAATGTGTTAGGGGTGCTGAATGCTTTTGAAGCCGCCCTTAATGTCATGTATAAAGCAGAGTGTGGACATCTCGTTGCAACAGCATCTTTCGCGGGTCTTGTCGGGTTGCCTGGCGCTGGCGCTTATAGCGCCTCAAAAGCGGCAGTTCTTAAATTGTGTGAATCCTATTGTGTTGATTTACGAAAGATCGGTGTTTCGGTGACAGCGTTGGTTCCTGGTTTTGTGGATACGCCTCTGACACAAAAGAATAAGCATGGAATGCCTTTTTTGATGAGTGTTGATAAAGCGGTCGAGATCATTGTGCCGAAGCTTGAAAAAAAGAAACCGTTAATCATTTTCCCTAAACGAATGTATGTTTTAATGTACTTTTTGGATCGAATGCCTCGTGTGTTTTATCGTTTTATGATGCAGTTTTATAAAAGAAAATGATGGGGTTTTTGTCTTGATTCTGCACTATACTAAAATTATCGTCAAACTGGAGATTATTAAAAAGTGAAAAAATCTAAAGTGGTTCTTATTGCTGGATTTGGTAGCTACCCTAGGGATAACTTTTTCAAAGTATCCTGAATAAACTCAATCCGTTCATCTGCCTTTAAGAAACCTTTTTTAATAACAATCCGTTCGCTTTTAGAAAGCTGAAAGCAGTCAGGGCGCATTTGCACCATTTTAATAATGGTAATTGGATTAATATCGGGTTTTTCAATAAACTGAATGCTGCCACCGCCAGAGTGCATTTCAATTTTTTTAATGCCGAGTGGGATGGCATTGATACGAATATGGGCGGTGGAAAACAGGTTCTCAATTTGTGGCATAAGTAGCCCAAAACGGTCCACTAATTCAATCTTAATATCATCTAATTGTTGATGGGTTTCAGCACTTGAAATCCTTTTATAGAAAGTGAGGCGTGTGTGTACGTCAAAAAGGTAGGGTTCAGGGATGAGTGCGGGAATACGCAGTTCAATTTCAGTATTGTTGATGACTTCATTGAAATTAATATTTTTAACATCACGTCCTTGTTGAAGGGCGGTGACGGTTTTTTGCAAAAGTTCCATGTAAAGTGAAAATCCAATGCCTTCAATATTACCACTTTGTTCTTTTCCTAGTAGCTCACCTGCCCCTCGAATTTCCAAGTCATGATTAGCAAGCATGAATCCTGCACCAAGAGAGTCGGTTTCTTTTAAGGCATCTAAGCGTTTTACAGCATGTTTACTGAGGGCAGCAAATGGAGGGGTTAAGAGGTAGGCGTAAGCCTGATGATGTGAGCGCCCTACACGTCCTCGTAGCTGATGAAGTTGTGCAAGACCGAAGTTATCGGCGCGTTCCATAATGATGGTGTTTGCATTGGGAATATCAATTCCTGTTTCAATAATGGTGGTGCAAACTAAAACATGATATTTGTTTTGCTGGAAATCGAACATGATTTGCTCGAGTTCTTTTTCACGCATTTGCCCATGTGCAATGGCAATATTTAAGTCTGGAAAAAGAGATTGTAATTTCTCTTGAGTCGCAAAAATAGTTTCGACTTTATTATGTAGGAAATAGACCTGTCCCCCTCGCATTGTTTCTCGAAGAATGGCTTCTTTGACAATATCATTTTTAAACTCACGCACAAAAGTTTTAACCGCTAATCTTTTTGCAGGAGGGGTGGCAATAATAGAAAGGTCTCGAATATCAGAAAGCGCCATGTTTAAGGTGCGGGGAATCGGAGTTGCCGTCATGGTTAAAATGTCAATATCCGCTCTAAGGGCTTTCATTTGCTCTTTATGCTTCACCCCAAAACGGTGTTCTTCATCAATGATCAATAGCCCTAAATTATGAAATTTGATCTCTTTTGATAGTAATTTATGTGTGCCGATAATGATGTCAGTATTGCCTTGAGAGAGCTTAAGCATGGCTTCTTTTTGTTGTTTGGCAGTCTTAAATCGAGACAAGACATCGACGTTGACGGGTAAATTTGCAAAGCGATCTCGAAAGTTCTCATAGTGTTGCTGGGCGAGAAGAGTTGTTGGCACAAGGATGGCAACTTGCTTGTTATTATGAGTGGCTAAATAAGTGGCTCGCATGGCAACTTCTGTTTTACCAAAACCCACATCACCACAGACAAGTCTATCCATTGGTTGAGGTGAAATCATGCCATCTAAAACCTCACGGATAGCCGTTTGTTGGTCTTCGGTTTCTTCAAATGGAAATCCTTGGCAGAAGGCGAGGTAGTCATTTTTATCAAAGATGTTACTAAAGCCTGATTTGATTACACGATTGGCATAGATTTCTAAGAGTTCGGCAGCCACATCTTGAATTTTTTTAGCGGCCTTTTCTTTGATCTTATCCCATTTGTCTGTGCCAAGGCGATTTAAAGGCGCGTTGTCTATATCAGTGCCACTATAACGACTTACAAGGTGCAAGGCATGGATTGGCACATAGAGTTTTTCTTCATTACCGTAGGTGAGTGTCAGGTATTCATTGGTTTGATTGCCCATTTCCAGTGTGGTGAGTCCTTGATAACGACCGACACCATGTTCAATATGGACAACTGCTGTGCCGACTTTGAGCACAGATAAATCTTGAAAAATGGAGGTGGCGAATGCTTGTGCGTGTGTTTTCTTTTGCTTGGAAATAGCCGAAATATGATTTCTAAAAAGGTCCGCCTCTGTAATGAAGGCAAGATGGGTTTCCCAGATAAAACCACCCGTTAAAGGCGAGGAGATTAGCACAGTATCTGCTGGGCTTATCATGGCTTGTTGCCAAGACTCACAAATGGTCGGGCGAATATTAAGCTTAAGCAAATGCTCTAAAAGTAATTCTCGACGACCAATACTATCTGCGGAAAAAATCGTTTTGCTAATCTTATAATCGTCGATTGTTTCACAAAATTTTAGTAAATGTTTATAAGGTTGTTTAAACTGATAGTTGACGTAAAGTTCGGGCAATTTTTTGAAAGGCAAGGCGGTTGCCTTTGCTTTTTCATTTCCTCGGTGAAAATGAATTTGGGGATGAGATTTTAATATTGAAAAAAGCGATTCAGCAGAAAAGTATAATGCCTCAGGATTTAGGATGGGGTTTTGAATATCATGGCTTAATTGATCATAACGCGTATTAATATCGAGCCAAAAATGTTGTGCATGATCCGCCGTTTCGTAAACATGTGTAATGACGGAATCTTGCGCGAGATAATCCGTTAGGTTCGTTGTTTCTTCATAAAAAAGTGGGAGATAAAATTCCATTCCTGGCGCATAACCACCTTGCATGGTGATTTCATAGAGACTGGATTTAAGCCCTTGATCATTAAAGTGAGCTTGCCAATTTTTGGCAAAAATATTGATGTTTTGGTATTCGGGCAGATATTCGTGGGTGGGTAAGATTTCGACCTTGGTAATAGTTTCTTGAGAGCGTTGGGTATCTAGGTCAAAAGCTCTAATGGTATCAATCTCATCATCAAATAGATCAATTCGGTAGGGAGTATTCGCACCCATTGGAAAAATATCGAGGATACTGCCTCGGATACTAAATTCCCCCCTTTGGAGAACTTGATTTACAAATTGGTAGCCTGATTTTTCAAGTTTCAGTCGTTCGTGCTCAAGCTTTATTTTTTGACCAACGCGAACCACAAAAGTTTGTGCGGTAATGAAATGAGCAGGAGGTAAGCGTTTTAAAAGGGTGTTGATGGCAACGATGACAATAGCTTGTCTATTAGATTGAATATCATAGAGAGTGCGCATGCGTTCAGATAAAATATCTTCAGAGGCTGAAAAATTATCATAGGGTAGTATTTCAAGATCTGGGAAATGATAGATTGAATCAGCTCTCTTAGGGAGTAGATATTGGAGTTCTTGTTGTAGCTTCGTGGCTGATTGCGCCGTGTCTGTGATCAACAAGTGTTGTTGAGGTATGCTTTGTATCACTTCGGTCAGCGAGATAGATAGGTTTGCGCCCACGAGATTTTTAAAGTGTTTTTTTTGACCTGCTTTGATAGGTGTGACCACTTTGAGTGGTGACAAGTTTTTAAATGCCATTCGGGGTGCTTATGCTGCCTTCCTTTGCGAACGATTGTATGTATCTTGTGCCAATTTATCAAATAATATATTGCGGAGGCGACAGTATTTTTCAGCAATGACTTGTTGTGATTCGAAAGCCGAAATAATTATGCTAGACTTAGGATAGTTTAGATCAAGTTATGCAGATATGAGCAATTTAGGTATTCGTGCCAGGATCGTGTTGTTGACCATTGTGCCAACATTGACCATTTCAATTCTATTAGGGATTTACTTTATCAGCATGCGGATTTCTGACTTAGATCGAAATCTTTTTGCTCGAGGGCAAACCATTGCAACGGAACTCGTTTCATCGGCTGAATATGGCATTTTTATAGACAATCCAAATATTCTACAAAGTATTACCGATAATATTTTTTCACACCCTGATGTCACTACAGCAGGCATTTATTCCAATTCAGGCAACGTGATTAAATATACAGGGCAGTATCCAACGATGAAAAAAGATTTTTTTAAAGATATTGATTACCTGCAGCATCGCACGATTTTATCTTATGATCATGAAGATGATCTAACCTTTGTGGCACCTGTTTTATTAAAAGCACTGGAAATTCCAGATTCACTTCGCTCTAAGGCAATGGAAAAACGTCTTCATAAATTCAACAAAAAACGCATTGGCTGGGTGGTGGTGAAACTGAGTAAATCACAAACGACACTGAGTGAATATCAGGCTATTATTGCGACGTTTGTGATTGCATTTATTGGACTGGCAATTAGTATCTTGTTTGGATTGAGATTAGGGCGAGATTTAAGTGACCCATTGCTAGACATTATTGGGGCAGTGAGGCGAATACGGGATGGTAATCTTGAAACGCGTGTAAGGATTAAGCCAACGGGAGAGCTGACAACGTTGGCGGGTGGC
Organism: Gammaproteobacteria bacterium; assembly: GCA_963582935.1. Lineage (GTDB taxonomy): Bacteria > Pseudomonadota > Gammaproteobacteria > Francisellales > Francisellaceae > CAUZSH01. Next base: position 7,726 of record CAUZSH010000032.1, on the reverse strand, counting down.
GTCAATAAAATGGCGGAATCTTTGATGAACTCGCATGAGGAAATGCAAGAAAATATTGAACATGCTACAGCCGAGCTTAGGGAAACATTAGAAACCATTGAGATACAGAACGCTGAGCTTGATATCGCGAGAAAGCAGGCGCTGGAAGCCAGCCGTGTGAAGAGTGACTTTTTGGCAAATATGAGTCATGAAATTCGAACACCGATGAATGGAATTATTGGGTTTACGGATTTATTGCAAAAAACACCGCTAGACAGCCGTCAATCCGACTTTGTTGCTACGATTAAGAAGTCTTCAAAAAATCTATTGGGCATCATTAATGATATTTTAGATTTTTCAAAAATTGAATCGGGTAAGATGGTTTTGGAAATGCGCACGTTTAATCTGGTGGAAAGTATTGAAGATTCTGTGATGCTTTTTAGGCCCATGCTTTTTGAAAAATCCTTGCAACTTAATTTGGTCGTGGATAATAAAGTTCCACAGTATGTGATGGGAGATGAACTTCGATTAAATCAAGTGCTCACTAATATATTAAGCAATGCCATTAAATTTACATCGGAGGGAGGCGTAAATATTTACATTACGTTGGAGAGTAGCTCATCTCGCCAATATGTGATTAAATTTGCAATTGAAGATACCGGTATTGGAATGTCTTCTGGGCAGACGAGAAAACTTTTTAGTGCATTCTCTCAAGCAGACAGTTCCACAACACGCAAATATGGGGGAACAGGTCTGGGTCTTGTTATTTCAAAGAAACTTGTTAAAAGAATGAGTGGTAAGGTTGGGGTTGAAACCATGTTGGATCAAGGATCAACTTTCTGGTTCACAGTCACTTTTTATGAACCTACCGAGAAAATTTCAATTTTTGAACGCCCTTTATTGAGTGATAAAAACATTCTTTTATTTGATGATAGTCCCGTCGCGAAAAGAGCTCTGTTTACGCAACTGAACTATTTTGGGACGCATGTGAAATCAGTGGCGAGTGAATTGGAAGTTATTGATGAGTTGGCAGAGGGTGCGGTGCACTATGATGTGGTTATTTTGGGGTATACCTATTTACCTAAAGCGCAAAAACTCCGCTCAAGTTTAGTATTGGATATCCGTAATTTCAGTGATGCGCAGATTATGATTGCAGCAAGTTTGCTTGAAGATGACTTGAAATTCTATTGTGACGAAGTGGGCGCGGATTTACCATTAATAAGACCTTATCGTATCGAGAGGTTATATCAATCCTTGATGGGTTTAAGGGTGGATAACAGTATAGACTCGGCATCTACGGGTGATGTTAAGCCAGTTAAAACGCAAGTGAAAAAAAGTGGGATTAATGTTTTAGCTGTGGATGATAATGCCATTAATCTTAAGTTGCTTTCGACAGTTCTTTCTGGGTTTGGGGTGAACATAGTTGAAGCCTCTAGTGGTTATGAAGCGATTACCTTAGCGTCATCGAGTCAGTTTGACTTGATCTTTATGGATATACAAATGCCTGAGATGGATGGTATAGAAGCTTGTCATAAAATTAAAGCACTTCCTTTATATTCAGGCACACCGATTGTGGCGCTTACGGCGGATGTGATGGCAGGGCAAAAAGAAAAACTTTTAAAAGAAGGATTTGAAGCCTATGAGTCAAAGCCGATTGATGATGATAAAATTAATAGGCTTTTGATTAATTTAACAAGTTATGCTGGTTTAGAAATGATTGGGGTGGAGATGAAGGATGCGCAAACCACCTCAGTGGCAAATAAGCGGGATCAGGCTATACTTATGGAAAGCACGCAAATAGTTAATAACTCGGAGAGTGGTGCGACTACAGGCGTGATTGATCTTGCCTTAGGTCAGGAATTGGCAGGCGGAAACCATGAGGTTGCAATAGAAGTATTAGAAATGCTGCTTCAAGGTTTACCAGCTGAGCGTGAGCAAATAGAAACCTATGCTAAGGTAGCAGATTGGGATGCATTGCAGCTTGTTGTACATAAATTGCATGGTGGGTGTTGCTATTGCGGTGTGCCTTTACTGAAGGCATGCGCGGCTGAATTAGAAAAACAACTTAAGTTAAGCGCAAATAAGAAAGTTTTACTAAAAGCAAGTAAGACGTTATTAAATGCGATTGATCAAACATTGGCTGAGGGTAAAAAAGTGATTGGATGAAAATGAAAAAAGCGTTATGGGTTATTTTGATGAGTGCTATTATGAGCGCTTTTACCACGATGGGCGTTTCGGCTGCTTACGTCTCCGATCGAGAAAATGCCTATGGTGCACAATACGCCAATAACTTTTATAAGTTGGTCTTGGCTGAAATGGCCATGTCAAGAAACGAATGGCATAATGCTTTGGTGCTTTATGTGGATTTATCCAAGAGCTCAAAAAATGAAGAGATTCGAGACAAAGCCTTAGATCTCGCTTTAGCAATACAATCCAACCAGGTCGCAGAACAGTTATTATCACGTTGGCTTGCCCAAGATCCTTACAGTATCCCTGCGAATGTTTATAAGGCAAAATTACTGATGGCGAAAGGTAAGCCTCTGGCTGCACAACAAATCCTTGATCGGCTACCACCCACTTTAGCACACCATAATGAAATTATTTTTTTACAGTCATTGATCAGTATTGAGCTTAAAAATTACTCGGCAGCATTGTCCTCTTTCAAAGATATAAATAACGATGAATATACGAACTCTGTTGCCTATTTCACTGCCCAAATTCATGAGATGCTTCATAACCCTAATGAGGCGTTGATTTGGTATCAAAAAGTGAGGCCGAGTGAATATTATTTTCAAGCAAAAATACGTTTGTCGACTTTATTAATGCAAAAAGGAATGTATAAAGAAGCACTTTTAAATGCGGAGCCATTGGTGCCGAGAAATGATGTTGAAATACTTTCTAAGGTCATTTTAGTCGCGAACCTCCAAATTGCACAGGGCTTAAATAATGAGGCAATAAAGTCCTTAAGCCTTGGGTTGCAAACTGACCCATCAAATTTAAAATTACTTTTTATGCGTGGAATGGTGTATGTAAATTTAAATAAAGTTGTGTTAGCAGAGGCAGATTTAAGTGAGGTTCTGGCGGTTAATGGTAATAATCCTGATGCACTAAATGCTTTAGGTTATGCGCTGGCAACTTCCACCAATCGTTACCAAGAGGCATTTGAGATGCTAGATAAGGCGATTAAAATCAGTCCAAGTTCACCTGCAATTATGGATAGTTACGGCTGGGTATTGTTTAAATTGGAGAAATATCAGGAAGCGTTAATATATTTAAAAAGAGCCTATGATTTGATGCCTGACCCTGAGATTGGCGCACATTATGCGGTGGCTTTGAAGGCTGCTGGAGAAGTTTCTGAGGCAAAAGCGGTGGTTCGGAAAATAAATTCGTTGAATCATGTCTCAAATAGTGCTATTGATATTCTTAAAAGGTATCACTTGTACACATATAATGAATAGACTGTCAGATAAAATTTCCAAAATCCAGCCTTCAATGACCATGCATCTCGCGCAAAAGGCACATCAGCTTAAGTTGTCAGGTGAAGACATTATCTCTTTAGTGGCTGGAGTTCCTGGTTTTGAAACACCTGAAATCGCTTCAGAAGCGGGTATTCAGGCAATCAAAGACGGCTTTACACAATACACACAAGTAGATGGTATTCCAGAGCTAAGACAAGCAATATCGGGCCGTTATCACAGAGACTTTGGGCTTAAGCTTACACTAGACGAGGTTATGGTGACAACAGGCGCAAAACATTGTTTACATAATGTTTTCAATTGTCTCTTAAACCCAGGTGATGAGGTGATTATGCATGCGCCATTTTGGGTTTCATATCCTGATATGGTGCGTTTATGTGATGCAACGCCTGTGATTATTGAGGGGCAGTATCAACATGATTTGAAATTAACGGCAGATGAGCTGAGAGAGCATCTTACCAACAAAACAAAGATTCTGATTATGTGTAACCCGAATAACCCTTCTGGTGTTGTATATAACGAAGCGGAATTATTAGAAATTGCAGAGGTTTTGCGTGAATATCCAAATGTCATTTTGGTCTCCGATGATATCTACGACATGATTTATTGGGGTAAAACACCCGCTCAAATGCTAAACGTTGCCCCTGATTTGAAAGATCGTACCATTATTGTGAATGGTGTTTCAAAGAGCTATTCCATGTCTGGTTGGCGCATTGGATATACTATTGCCCCTGCGGATATCATTAAAGCAATGGTGAAATTTCAATCTCAATCGTTATCAAACCCTTGTTCAATTTCACAGAAAGCAGCGCTTTCAGCACTTTCTCTAACCCATCAAGATTTGCAATCACATATAGAAACCTATAAGAAGCGTGTGGAGATGGTTTGGAGATTACTAAATGAGATGGAAGGTGTTAAGTGCATTCAAGCAGAGGGAACTTTTTACTTGTTTCCAAACATACAACAAGCGATGAAAAAAATGGGTATCCATAGTGATATTAATTTTTGTGAATGTTTGTTAAGTGAGGAAAAACTGGCGCTCACACCAGGTACGGCATTTGGTCTGAATGGATATATCCGAGTGACCTGTAGTTTTTCTGATAGTGATTTGCTTGAGGGAATGAAGCGTTTACAGACGTTTATTCAAAAAGGTTAAAGCTGGTTATCATCACTTTTAATGAATAATGGGCTTTTCAGGTGGAAGATTGCCTGTGACTTTGGCGATGATCTGTGTGAGGCCAGTTTCTGCTTGCATTGAAAAAATACGTTTAATAGCTTTTAGCGAATAGCCTGAAATCGCATAGGCTTTATGGTTATAATACACAGACTGCAACGACCAGGATTGACCTGTTTGGACAAAGGTGACTCTAAGTATGCAGCTGAAGGCTTCAATTTTTCCATCCTTTTGTATTTCTGGTGAATAAGCTCGGGCATATACCCTGTGATCTAATCCCATAATGCAACCAACGGTATGAGTGAGGGAGGATTGATCTTGATCTAAGACTATGGTTTTGTAACCCATTTGCTTAATTTGATTAAATTGCTGAATATGTTCCGGAATGAATTTATTTTGAATGTAAGATTTCAACGCATTATTGTGTTGCTCCGGATTTTCAAAGCATCCAGTCATTGTCAGTATGGTTGCTAAAAGAAGCGTTATTTTTATCATTTGTGCCTTATACTCTAATTTTATTAAATTAAGTAAGTAAGTTTATATTCTAACTATAGAACAAAGTTTGCGTTGTTCAAAGTTACTGATTGATCTAATTACAAAAATTATAGATTTAAGCATAAGGCAAGGGTTTTTATTGAACAATGGCTGAGCGTCTTACAGTCAATGTCTCAAATTATTATCGAATTTATACCTATTGAAATGTGCTATACACCTATTTTTTTCTGGTAAATTCTATTTAAGAATGGAGGGGCATAGACAATAAGGAGGTAGTTGTTATGGAGCGTAATGGAAATTATAAGCCAAGCAAAGCAGAATGCAATGCCACTGGACTGTACTTAAAAGAGATCGGGTTTTCATCCCTTTTGACGCATAAAGACGAAATTAATTTAGCTTATAAAATTCAAAAAGGAGATGAAATTGCCCGCCATCGGTTTATTGAGGCAAACTTGAGGTTGGTCGTGAAAACAGCAAGGAGATACCATGCCAGAGGTGGAGTGGAATTTATTGATCTGGTTTCAGAAGGAAACCTAGGATTGATTCATGCGATTGAAAAATTTGACCCATCTTTAGGTTTTAGGTTTTCTACCTATGCGGTGTGGTGGATTAAACAATCGATTGAGCGCGCTATTTATAATCAGGCACGTGTTATTAGAGTGCCGGTGCATGTTTTGAAAGAATTAAATAGCTACTATCGGGCATTTAAGGCGCTTACTCAGAAATTAAAGACTGAGCCAACAGCCGAAGAAGTTGCAGATTTTTTAGACCGTCCAATGGAAGATGTTATAAAAATGCTTGATTTAACCAAAAAACAAGATTCATTGGATATCACATTTAAAGGGTCTGATAAATCTTTTGTGGATATGGTTGAAGACAAAAGTAAGAGGAATATCGTTGAGGATCAAGAGTTCTATGAGCGCATTTCTGGATTGCTGGATCATTTAAATCCACGAGAGAAAAAAGTGCTTTGTATGCGGTTTGGCCTGCTAAACGAAGGGGAGCATACTTTGGATGATATAGGTCTCGCGATTGGTCGCACACGCGAAAGAGTCAGGCAGATTCAAGCGAATGCTTTAAAGAAGCTGATTGTGATTGCTAAAGAGCATAACATTGACCCAAGCATATTGAACGTTGCCTAAACTATCGCAATAAGGACTCTTGTGGAATGTGATCAAGCGTCATACTTCATCAAGTTATTTTGGCGAATAACGGTTTCTAATAAATTCATGTACTGTTTGCCGCCGAGTTCAGAATAGCGTTCAAGTCCCTGCATTAATATGGTAGTTTCTAGTCTTAGGTTTTTTATACGCATTTTTGCCCTAATCTCTCTGAAATGTCGAAAATGTGTGCCAGTGTTGAGGCGGTACATATATTGGATTACGCCTTTTTCAGGAGAATTAAATTTAGTGACTTCCATTTTTGAGCCCGATGCTCTCCTCTTTGGAATAATACCACAGCCTGAAGTAAAGCAATGTAAACCAAAATAATTGTTGCCGTTAATGGCAAACCTTGAGGTTCCCCAGCCACTTTCAAGAGCCGCTTGAGCGAGGGCAAGTGAGGGGGGTATGGTATCCACACGTTCTAAAAGTAGTTTAAAGTCTTGATCAGATACCTTAAGGTCAGTACCAAGCCTATTTTTTACATATAAAGTATGTAGCGTGTTGAAGCCAGATTTTGAGAGTGAGCCTGTTTGATAAAACTGTATCTGTAAAGAAATGATGCTATCTCGCTCTTTTTGTAGCATCAGATTAGCTTTGTTTATCAATGGGATGAGATAATCAATAAAGGCAACTTTGCGCTCTGAAACAGACATACTTCTAAACTCAGGAATGGGTGCTCTGGGGTTAAAGCGCAGTATGCTGGCAATCATGATTGCCATAATGAGAATAGAGCTAAACGGAATGATGTAGCGTTTTTTTTTATAAAAAGGTCGGCTCATTAGGGCTTGGTAGCAGTTATGCTATCTGATGCAAGTACATTACCTTCAGAATCTATCACCTCTGCAGTCCATTTACCATCGCAATTACGATGAATTGTGCGATAAGCCCAGGTTTCATCATTTTTTAATTTGTATTGAGAAATATCAAAATCACTATCAACGCAATGTTTGGTCGGGGAAGTCCAATGAATATGTAGCTCTCCCTCTTGATGTCCGTTCCAGTGCGTTTTAACATCAGCAATGACTCGATCATTTTTTTGGGAAAGCTTAATCGTGACTTCGGGGTTGATGTTTTTTGCTGTGTTGAGTTCTGTGGCGCTAGTGGATTCTATTGGCGTTAAGCTCGTTTCTTTCGTGGCATGTGTGGCATGTGTGGCGCATCCAGACAGAAAAATAACCATTAGAGTGATTGGAATGAGACGTTTCGTATGCATATTTAGATTCTCCTAAGATCAAACAACATTAAGAGTCTAGCCTAATTTAGGATTAATTTTGCTGTGAAATAGAACTTTTTTGCCTGTAGAGCGAAGTATATCGCTGCGAGACAGGGAGAGGCGAAGCCGAGGTCGAGTAGTCCTCAGAAGGGCTGCCTTTCGGCTCCATTGAGAGATTGTGCGTAGCGCTTCGACCTTTGGAAGCTGGAAGGTATTTCCCAGCCCG
>CAUZSH010000031.1:0-21812 GCA_963582935.1 Gammaproteobacteria bacterium | reverse complement strand
GACTGTAGGCTTGTTTTTTGGAAGATCGGTACGGAGGTGGGCGTCTGAGGCAAAACCATCTGCGAGGGTAGTGATTCGATTTTGGCAGGAGCCAAAATCTTCTATGAACGACCGAGCAACACGCTCAATGGGAGAGATTAGAGCAAATCTTTTGTATTGAATCGACGTTAGGCAGACCAAGAGATGTGGATATGCGTGAGGTGTTGAATGCTATTTGAGTTAGGACGACCTAAGTAAATTTTAGCCACTTATTCTGTTGATTCTTGCCACTTTACAACAATACTATTTTGGCTTTCTCAATAAAAATACCAACGGTAATGAGAGCAATAAAACCCAAGTCCCCAAATAACAGGCATCATCAAACCCAATCATTGAAGCCTGGTTGGTGATAATGCCACCTAGAACGGCTGCAGTAGCCGTTGATTTTGCAGCAAAGTGTGTATGTTGCAGCCAAATATGATAGTTTGGGTTCAACATGGAAACTTTCCCTGCAAGGGAATGCCATGCAACTTGCGTTTCTCGTGTCATCACAGTCACCAATATAGAAACCCCAATTGAAGTACCCATATTCCGTGAAAATGAAAACAAGCCACTCGCCTCGGCAATCTGACTACTTTTCAAGTTTTGCAATGCCATTGCAGAAATCGGCACAATGGATAACCCCATCCCTAATCCTTGAATAAGCTCTGGATAAATGATGTTCCAAGAATCTGATTGCAAGCTAAGCTTTGACAACATTGAAGTGCCAATCGCCATGACTATAATGCCCAAGCCAATAAGGTAACGCATATCCATCCGTTTCGACAACATAGCCACAAGCATCATTGCCACAGCTATCGCCAAACCTCTGGGCGCCATCATAATGCCAGTTAGCTTCGTTGAATAGTTCAAGAAACCCTCCATCACAAGCGGCTGCAAAACGATTATCCCAAAAATAACGCCCACAAAGATAATCAATAATAAGCTTGCCGCATAATAGTCTCTATCGGCAAATACCTTCAAGTTAATGATATTATTTGAACGATATAACCCTCTCACCATAAAAATAACAAACCCCAATATTGAGGTTAATAGAAGCTCCATAATAAAGTTCGACTGCAACCACCCATCAGAATTCCCACGATCTAAAAACACCTGAAAAGCTCCAACAGTAATGATAATCAGCGCTAATCCCACCCAGTCAATAGGAGCCCTCTCCCGCTTAGTTTCTTGAATAAAGAGATAGGTCATGACGATCGCAATCAAACAAACCGGAATATTGATATAAAAAACCCACCTCCATGATAAACTACTTGCAATGTAACCACCTAATGTAGGACCTAAGACAGGGGCAACCATGATACCCATCCCCCATACTGCCATTGCTTTGACTTGCTCTGCAGGCGAAAAAGTATCTTGCAATATATACATCGACAGCGGAACTAATGAAGCGCCAAAGATGCCCTGAAATATCCGAAATATTACAATTTCAGTTAATGAATTCGCCATACCACAGAGCATTGAAAAAACGAGAAAGCCAATGATATTTACCAATAATAAACGCTTCCTGCCCATGATTCTCACAAGAATACCTGTTAATGGCATCATAATGGCTGCGGCAACAATATACGAGGTCGAAACCCAAGTAATATTTGCAGTGCTGGCACCGAGTGTTCCCGCCATATTATGTAACACAACGTTAACAATTGTCGTATCCACAATTTCAATGATGGCTGCCAACATGACCGTGACCGTAATCAGCCACTTCATTGCCTGCGTCAACGTACTATTGTACTCATTCAATGACTTTTCCAAACTATCACCTGCTTACCTATGAAAAGGTATCGACCGTTACAGTGGAGCTTGCACCCATACGTAAAGGGAAGCTTTTAGGAATATTGGTCAGGATAATTTTAACGGGAAAACGTTGTGTTACTTTTACCCAATTCCCCGTTGCATTTTCAGGTGGAAGTAAGGAGAACTCACTGCCATTGGCATAACTAATGCTTTCGACTACGCCTGTAAATTTCACGTCTGGGTACATATCCAGAACGACCTTAACTTTTTGTCCATCGTGAATGCGCGCTAAGCTGGTTTCTTTAAAGTTGGCATTCACCCACCAATCTTTATTTGCCACTAACACAAAAAGGCTGTCTCCTACATTTACCATCGAGCCAGGTCTCAAAGAAAAATCAGTAATATGCCCATTAGCTCTTGCATAGATTATTGTATAGCTGAGATTCAGTTTTGCTGAGTCCACCGATATTTTCGCGCCTTTTAATTTTGCCTTTGTCACGGCATAATCTAGTGCTGATTGTTTGACATTATATTGGGAAGCATTTACTTTTGCTTCTTGAACTTTGTAAGCACTGAACGCTTCATCTCGAGCTTCATGGGAAACCATCTCTTTTAGGTTTAACGTTTCATATCGTTCATATTTTAATTTTAAAAAGACAAGCTGCGCTTTATCTTGTGCTAATACCGCCTGCATACTTGCAATAGCATCTTTATTTTCAGCCAGCGTTTTATCTAATGCCAACACATCTGCTTTTGCTTTTAATAAATCTAATTGATAGGGCTTCGGATCAATGACAAACAGCTTTTCACCTTTATGAACATAGGCATTATTTTGAATATCAATACTTTGTATTTTTCCAGAAACTTGCGCCGCCACATGTACGACATTCGCGTCGACATAAGCATCATCAGTGGATGGAAACATTTCCGAATATCTCAGGTACCCATAGAAAGCTACAATACAAATTAATACTAAGGCTCCCAGAAAGATATTTCGCTTCTTAGGACTTGCAAACCATTTTTTTACACTCATCTCGTATCCCTTGAGTTTTACAACTAGACTAAATCATTGCGAGAATCATACTTACTTTATATTATTTTGCCAGAATATAAAGTGTAATACTCAACTACAAATTATATTGGCCTAGGAAAGTAAAGCCACCATCTCCTTCCCAACCAAACTACCAATAGCCACTCCCATACCGCCCAAACGAACGCCACAATACACATCGTCTGACAGCTGTTTTACAATCGCTTTCTTCTCTTTACCAACCCCCATAATCCCACTCCAGCGATATTCAATCTCAACCCTCTGATCTGGTAAAATAACATGGCTTAACAAATATTTTAACCTGTCTTGAATTAATGCAGTAATTGCCATTTCGGCAGTTTCCTCACCTTTAAAATCAAAATTCCGACCACCCCCTAACAAAATTCGATTACCGACATTTCTAAAATAGAAATAACCTTCATCTAGATGAAAAATACCTTTGAAAGGTAGGTTTCGAATTTCACTGGTCACTAAAACTTGTGATCTTGCGGGAACCACTGGCTCTTGTATCAATTGATTGGCGAAGCCATTGGTGGCAATGAAAAGTTTATTGGCCTCAAAAGTTAGAGCATTATCGGAGTGGATAAAAACTTTGTCATGTTGGCTTTCAAAATTCGTCACATTGATACCATTCAATATCGTCACGCCAAGAGAGCATGCTTTTTTAATGAGGGCTTGCATTAACTTTCCAGCATTCAACTGCCCCTCAAACTGGTTATAAATCAAATTTTCTTGGGTATTTTTAAAACCAAAATGATTTTTTTGCATCGAATAAACATCCTTGCCAAAAATCGGTTTTAGCATGACGTTCACATCATTCAGTTTTGAAAGACATTCCTTATATTTTTGAACATGCTCTGTGGTGAAAACCTCGTAACCACCTGTTGAAACATAATCAATGATTCCATCCCCTAAGGTTTTTCGAAGCAACTTTAACCCTTGATAACGCTTTTCAACAAGCTGACAAACACTATCTTGGTTCGTCTTTTTCACATCATGGATAATCTCAGAAACACTTCCAAAACAGGCAAACCCTGCATTTTTGGTGCTGGCGCCATTCGGCAAAATACCTCGCTCTAGAATCACCACCTTACTGTTTGGATATTTCGCTTTTAAATTCAGCGCGCAACTCAGACCGACAATACCACTGCCAATGATGGCAAAATCGATATTTGATAGCCATTGTTGGCACTCCCAGAAACTTAGGTTATTTTTTTGCTTCACTTAATTCCTCTCGCAAAAATATATTGCATTTTTTTAAGCACATCAATCTTTTCAATATCGATTTCATTCTCTATTTTTTCAATCAACATAATGAGCACTTTTTGAATAGCATCGATGCATTCTTGGTATGCCAATCCCGCATCTTTAGCCGATAAATTACAAACAGTCATGCCAAAATGCAATAATGCTTTCTGATTAAACCATTTCTTGCTCCCCTGCATCAGTAGCGCTGGAATATCGTTTTTGATATACACCGTTGTACACACAATATCATAAGCTGGCGCTAATTTAATATTCTCTAGGCTCGAATACAAAACCCCAAAGTTTTTTAAATGCGCATCGCCATTTTGAACCAAATTATTGACCACCATCATTTTAAAATATGCTTTCAAGGATAGGTGTTTTTGACTCGGTGAAACAAAAGTTTTTATCGTCATTGCAATTTTTTCATATGTGCTATCATATTTATCATCGCATTTCTTTGCTTGTAAAACGCACATATCTTCAAAACTTAAATACTTCTTTTTCTCCGTAATATCAAAGCGTTTCATGATGAATAGCTTAGCGTCATCAGAGAGATAAAATTCAGGCACAGAAATCCCTGCGTATTTTGCAACAAGCATACAATAATATTCATTTAATGCTAATTGAGGGTAATCATCACCCCATGATTTCACGATATAATCAGACACGTTTAATGTCGCTTTATCCATCACTTTTGCCATCACTTTGGGCTGAACACCACTTAACGCTGAGGATAGTGCAAACTTAGAAACCAAATCACTAAAAAGCTGTTGGTTATTCGAAAACAGTAAATCTTTTAATAAAACATGCTCTCCATCACTTACATTTGAAACGTGATTTAAATCCTCATTTTCAACTTCATAGGTTATTTTTCCCTTTATATTTGGGGAGATCAATTTTAACAAACCGAAATCATCTATTTTTAAGAGTTTTGAAAAATGACGTTTAATAACAGAGAGCAAATAACCTTCTGGCAAGTGCATTTCAAAAATAGGATGTAAGTGGGTCTCATTAATGTAATTTCTAGTACGAACAGGCATGGTCAATGAAATTCGAGGAAAAGAATCATCGTTATATATATCCGGATGACAATGCCTCTCAACATGCACACTCTCTTTATTATACCCAAAAAGATAGCTGCCTTTTTCCGCTGTTAAGTGACCGACATCAACCTCATTGACTTTTACATGTATATTAGCGGGCATCTTTTAACTCCTCAAAAGTAGGCCATGGTGATTTTTCTCTGAGGCTTAATTCACAGCCCAAATAATCTAAAATTACCATGATTTTTTTAATACCAACATCATGAAGGCTACCATTCTCCAAAGCACTGATCGTTGCACGCGAAATGCCGACACCTTGTGCCATCACACTCTGAGATATACGCTGTTCTTTTCTTAGTTTTCGAATTTCTAAGGCAAGTGCTTGAAAGTCCATAGAGGCATTTTCTGAGTGGAATAACTTACATTATAGTAAAAATCAGGGTGAATGACAAATATTTCAGTCATTTAATGTGTGTGGTATCACTGCCTTTGCACCGCCTCAACAATATCCTCCATACGCCGTTCTGTCCATTGTGGAGAAAAAAGCTTAATAAAATCTTTCATATAGACACGCAAATACAAGTCTTTATTAAAGCCCAACCAAGTGATACAGGTGGGGAAAATAGTTGAGCCTGAACGCATCACCAAGTCTGAATCGAGCGTTTCTAAGTAAGACATATCTGCAATAATGCCAATACCAAATCCTTTTCTGACATGACTCTTAATGACTTCGGTATCTGTCGTGGTGAAACGTATTTTAGGTTTTAATTTCGCCTGCTCAAAAGCCTCCATTAACGAATCACCCGCTGGATTTTGTATATAAGTAATCAAAGGATACTTCACCAGATCTTCCAAAGTGATTGCTTCTTGTTTTGCGAGATCATGCGATGCCGGTAAAAGAATCACCCGCTCCCATTCGTAACATGGCAGCGTCACAAAGTCCTTAAAAGAACCTTCCTCTCCGCCCGTTGCAATCGCAAACTCCGCTTCACCTGATTGCAAAAGTGTGGCAATCTGTTTTGAAGTACCTTGATATAAATTCACCACGACATCTGGATATTTCTCATGGAATAGAGAAAGAATATCTGGCAAAACATAACGTGCTTGTGTATGTGTGGTGGCAATGGACAAGTGCCCTGAGGTGTCATTTTTTAATTCATTAGATAGATTTTTAATATTATTGACTTCTCGGATAATAATTTCGGCACGCTGAATCACCTCACGCCCTGCCGAGGTAATCGACTCTAAGCTTTTACCATTACGCGTGAATAATCGCAGTCCAAGCTCATCTTCTAACACACGTAATTGACGACTCACCCCAGGCTGAGACGTATATAATTTTTCAGCGGCTGTGGTGATATTCAAATCATTTTCAGCAATGGCTAAAAGATATCTCAACTGTTGTAATTTCATTGCGCTCTCATGTATAAATATAAATCAATTAACCTATGATCTTATCAGCATCAACTCATGCACGCTATAGGCTCATTTCCATATAACAAAAAAGCATGTCTGCCATAAAAAACAGTATTTTCATTCTAGTGGCTATCCTCGCTATAGTCAGTTATCAGCCATATCATTTCATAAAGCTAAAGCCGTGTATTATTTACCGATATTTTTAAGCTTAAAAGGTCGTCATTGTCTTATAGTGGGTGGTGGAATCGTTGCTTTTCGTAAAGTAAAACCGCTACTCAAGGCACATGCTCATGTTACTGTCATTGCTAAAGATATTTCAAGCGATCTGAAGCAACTTGCGCATAACAACAATGCCTTAATGCTTATTGAGTCTGAGATTACAGCCGATGCCATTGCAGATTATTATCTAGTGATTGCAGCAACCAGCAACCGGCATACCAATCGGTTTATTGCCGGCATTGCCAACCAACACAATATCCCTGTCAATGCGGTAGATGACCCTGACAACAGTAGTTTTATTCAGCCCGCTATCGTTAACCGTTCACCCATTATGATTGCCATTTCCAGCGGTGGCGCGGCTCCTGTCTTAGCACGTCGTATTCGGCAAATGATAGAAACATTTTTACCTACAAATATCGGTAAGGTTGCCGCACATGCTAAAACCCTACGCACAAACGTCAAATCACTCAAGTTTAAAAATCCTCGTGCTTTTTGGGAAAAACTTTTTGACAGTCATTATAGCCATCAAATCATGGCAGGAAATATGCAACAAGCTGAGCAAATCGCCACACAAATCATGGCTAAACCTGAAACAAAAGTTGGCATGGTGTATCTGGCCGGGGCGGGTCCTGGTGATCCAAATCTCTTGACGCTTAAGGCTTTAAATACGCTACACCAAGCAGATGTCATTCTGCACGATCAGCTGGTAAGCGAAGCAGTTTTGGCTTATGCAAGACGTGATGCCGAGTTCATCTCTGTAGGAAAAAGTGCCAGCAAACCCTCCACATCTCAAGCAACAATTAATGATTTAATGATTAAGTATGCCAAAAAAGGTTTGATCGTCTGCCGCTTAAAGGGGGGAGACCCTTTTATTTTTGGGCGTGGGGGTGAAGAAATGCAATATTTAAAAGCGCATGATATTCCCTATGAAATTGTACCTGGTATCACTTCTGCCGTCGCCTGTGCGGCCTATGCAAGCATCCCCCTAACACATCGCGATCTTGCCCAGTCTGTCACTTTTATTACTGCACAGCAAATTAATGATTTAAAAACGAACTTTATCCCTTTAGCAAGAAAAAATCAGACCTTGGCAATTTATATGGGGCTTAATGCCGTTCAGCATATCCAAAAACAATTGCTGACTGCAGGGTATTCACCACAAATGCCCATCGCGATTATTGAAAAAGGAACGACACCAGAGCAACGCACAGTAACAGGCACATTAAATCAACTTGCCACTTTGGCACACTCTCATCAAATAGAATCGCCCGCCATGATTATCGTAGGAGAAGTTGCAAAATTATCCAATGAATATCAATGGTTCAATCAGAAAATTGGAGAGCCTCTACAACACGAAGCCTCTCTTGCCTAAAAGGGTTAGCTTCGCTCAATCACAAAAAACATATAATAAAATGTAATATAGTAATACAAATAAAATCGTTCTCTTGTTTGACGGATAAATTTACTATATAAATATAGACGCGCTCTATTCGCCGCAACAACAATGGCTTCCTATTCATGAATATAGATAAATCGAATTCTGATAAAACAAATATTTTAAACCTAAGCCTCTATATTTTTATGGATAATGCAAAGAACATCCTCACGCATCACATTTCAAAAATGAATCCTGACGTTTTACGTAAAGCCCGAATAGATCTCAAGGATCAGCTTTATCATCTCATTGAAGCATTTTATATCTTTATTCATGAGTCGATATCACCTGCTGATATTAAAAATCTCTGCGATAATTTCATTGCCTCTATGGCTAAAACACAGACTTTAATCAGTGAAGATATTCAATCTGCTTATGACCTAGATCCATCCGCTTATAATAAAATAGAGATCATTTTATGCTTTTCAGGGGTTGAGGCAATTATTATGCATCGTATTGCACACACATTACACAAGCTTGGCATTCCAATTTTGCCCAGAATGATTGCAAGGGAAGTGCATCGACGCACCAGTATCGACATTCATCCTGCTGCCCAAATTGGCACGAATTTTTTTATTGATCATGGCACGGGCGTTGTCATCGGTGAAACCAGTATCGTGGGTAATTTTGTCACGCTGTATCATGGTGTCACACTGGGCGCAAAAAGCTTTCCTAAGAATAATGACAATACCCTCATTCGGAATTTAAAACGCCACCCTAATATTGAGGATCATGTCACTATTTATTCTAATAGTACTATATTGGGGGATATAACTATTGGCAAAGAAAGCGTTATCGGTGCTAATGTCTCCATCACACAAAATATTGCACCACATAGCCGTATTTATCAACAAAAATATCAGCAAATCACTTTTGAAGATGGCATGGGTATTTAACAATAAGGATAATAAAATGAATCGAATTCACCGACCTAAAATTGCAAAAAACATTATTGAACTTATCGGCAATACTCCCCTTGTGGCATTAGAAGAAATTAGCAAGGATTTACCTGGAAATATTGTTGCCAAGCTTGAATATTTTAACCCAATGTCCAGCGTTAAAGATCGTATTGGCGCAGCAATGATCGAGGATGCCGAACAAAAAGGTTTGCTTAAAAAAGGGATGACGATCATTGAGCCCACCAGTGGAAACACTGGCATTTCGCTCGCGTTTGTGGCTGCGACCAAAGGTTATGACATTGTACTCACCATGCCAGATACCATGAGTGAAGAACGCCGAAAGCTATTAAGTGCTTTTGGTGCGGAAATCGTTTTAACTCCTGGTAAAAAAGGCATGAAAGGCGCCATTGCAAAAGCCGAAGAAATTGCCAATACACATGACGATTATTATATGCCACAACAATTTAACAACCTTGCAAACCCAGAAGCACATCGTCAAAGCACGGCACTTGAAATCTGGGAAGATACGGATGGTAAGGTGGATTTTTTGGTTGCTGGCATTGGCACAGGTGGCACCATTACAGGAATTGCCAGCGTGATAAAGAAACTCAAACCTTCTTTCAAAGCGATTGCGGTAGAACCTGAGGACTCCGCTGTTTTATCTGGCAATGCACCAGGCCCTCATAAGATTCAAGGCATTGGTGCAGGTTTTATTCCAGGGGCACTGGATACGAATGTGATTGATGAAATCATCACGGTTTCCAATGAAGACTCTGGTAAATATGCACGCTTAGTGGCAAAGGAAGAAGGTGTCTTGGCAGGCATTTCATCTGGGGCGGCGCTCTCCGCTGCAATAGAAGTTGCTTCTAGAGAAGAGAATCAAGATAAAATGATTGTGGTGATTTTCCCATCATGTGGTGAGCGATATTTGTCTACTTGGTTGTATGATTGAGTTTGATTTATCTACCCTGCCACTGAGTAATGACAAAGTAGACAAATACCATGAGGGCGTTCTTTTTTTGGATCAACAAGGTCACGCTTCAATTTTATCAAGTTTGCCGTAAAACCCCTTCCTTCAGGTGGGGGAGGATGTCAATCTCTTATGTGAGTTCTGCTTACGAGTATGCATCAATGCCTTAACGGAGTGGATATCGAGCAAATATGATTGAGGCGTAACGGCCTGATATACTTCTTGTGGCAATAAAAGCAACGGTAACATCGACTTTTACCGCACTGCCAAATACCTTCCCCGTATCTCCGCAAAGGCCTGAGGGGATATCTGCAGAAATCACATAGGCATTTGCCTTATTTATTGCCTCAATGGCAAAAGCAAACTTTCCTGTTATTTCTCAAGACAGTCCTGTTCCAAAGATCGCACCTATAATTACATCCACACTAAAGGAAACGACATAGGTTTTGGAATATAATTTAAATTCAACCCCTAGTGTTTTTGCATGATCTAACATGATTTTAGCATTATCAATGTAATAATCACTATTTGCCATTAATTGAACTGAGACGGTTAAACCCGCCTGTTTTGCCAGTGCGGCGACCACAAAACCATCCCCACCATTATTACCGCTCCCGGCAAAAATAATGATGTGTTTGGCATCCTTTGGGATTCTTTTAAACAAGCTAAAGCCTGCCCTCTGCATCAAAAGTGCGCCCGGTAAGACCCATTCATGAATGGCAGTGCAGTCCAATTTCCTAGATTCTTTAACTGAATATAGTGGTAGGTCAGGTGT
Organism: Gammaproteobacteria bacterium; assembly: GCA_963582935.1. Classification (GTDB taxonomy): domain Bacteria; phylum Pseudomonadota; class Gammaproteobacteria; order Francisellales; family Francisellaceae; genus CAUZSH01. Next base: position 10,980 of record CAUZSH010000031.1, on the reverse strand, counting down.
TCCAGTGTATTGCTATCACCCATTAATAACATTCCAATAATATTCTGAATAATTACACCCTAACACTTCCAAGCGTTTCACACCAACAGTGTGTAATGATGTTGATGTAGTGCATTAACCTCAATCAAGCAAAAATCCAACGTATCAAACTTCGACGATGAATCACTCGTTGCCAAATCTGTTCATGAACCGCATAAGCAATAACTTTCACCACTACATCTAAGAGAGCTAGCGTACCTGCAATATAAATACTGCCTGTCATAAAAAAACCAATCGCAAAAGAAATACTTGAACCCAACATACGGTAAGTAATCCCCTTACTGATGCTGCGCCATAGCCGCTCACCAAATGAAGTTAAACCATAGGGCATATGAGACCAAGCTCGATCATGTAAATAGAAAACCCCAATCTTAAGCACAAAATCAATCAAACCAATATTAAACGCGATCTTCGCATCACCAATCACCATATAACTCATTAAAATCATTAAAGACGTGGCTAAAAATCGCCAACTAATTCCTTTTATCAGGCTGACCCAGCGTGAATCTTGCATTCTGGTGCCCTCCAAGTATAGGGATCATTGAGTGGTTGATTGCCGACATTATAACCTAACTCCGCAATCGTCGATAGAATTTTTTGTACCGCACCCCCAACCTCCAATTCCGAAGCATTAATCGTGACTTCAGGATTCTTAGGCTCCTCATAAGGATCATCAACCCCTGTAAAGCCTTTGATCAAACCCAAACGTGCTTTTTTATATAACCCTTTTCTATCTCGCTGCTCACACACCTCAATAGGGGTTGAAACATGCACTTCAATAAAGCCGCCATGCTGTGATATTTCACGACGAATCAAATCTCGAGTTTGCGCATAAGGCGCAATCGGCGCACAAATAGCAATGCCACGATGCTTGGTGATTTCTGTTGCCACGTAGCCGATTCTCTGAATATTTAAATCGCGATGCGCTTTTGAAAATCCCAGTTCACTCGATAAATTTTTTCGTACCACATCACCATCTAATAAGGTTACGGGGCGATCTCCGTGTTCTAAAAGCTTAATCTGCAAGGCATTGGCAATGGTAGACTTGCCTGATCCAGAAAGCCCTGTAAAAAATATCGTGTAACCTTGTTTATGACGTGAGGGATGTGCCACTTTTAAATGAGAGATGACTTCAGAAAAAGAAAACCAGTCTGGAATATCTAAATCATTTCTAAGTCGCCGTCTAAACTCCGTGCCTGAGATATTTAATACTTTATCCCCCGCAGAAATCTCATTAGCAAGCTTATATTCAGATTTATTTTCCACATAAGAAACCGCCTTAAAAGGAATAATATTAATACCCAGCTCTGACCTATATTCTTCTACCAATTGTTGTGCGGCATAAGGTTCGTAAAAATCCCTGCCTTGACTATTTTTCCCAGGACCTGCATGATCACGCCCTACGATAAAATGCGTTGCCCCATAATTTCTGCGAATCTGTGCATGCCAAAGTGCTTCTTTGGGTCCTGCCATTCTCATGGCAAGCGGTAATAAGCTCAATGTTGAAGTACCCTCAGGATACTTAGATATGACCTCTTGGTAGCAACGTACTCGGGTATAATGATCAATGTCTCCCGGTTTCGTCATGCCCACGACAGGGTGCAGTAGTAAATTGGCATCCTCTGATTCTACCGCTCGCGCGGTCATCTCATAATGCGCCTTATGCATAGGGTTTCTGGTTTGGAATGAAATAATTTTTTGCCAATCAACTCGCCCAAAGATTGCGCGCAATTGATTTGGCGTATGGCGTAGCGCTTTGAAATCATAATGGATAGGCAATGACAACCCTTTAAGACTACCACCAATATTCCAATCTCCTGCTTGTTGATGCAAATAAGCCACCGCAGGATGCGCAAGATCGTCCGCACCATACACTAACACGGCTTCTGACAACTTATCCACTTTCCATATTGAATCTATTTTTAAAATGGCTAAAGGAATATTTTCACCATCACGCAGCACAATCTCTTCATCTTTTTTAACGCCTAAAGCAAAATCTTCACCAACATCTAAGGTAATCGGTATTGCCCATAATACACCGTTTGTTAAGCGCATACCCTGGCAAACAGAATAATATTCCTCTTCACCTAAAAACCCTTCTAATGGGGAAAACCCACCATTAAGCAATAATTCTAAATCGCAAAGTTGTCGCTGAGTTAAATCCCAAGATTGCATCTGTGGTAAACGCTTAAGCAATTGCACTTTCTCAGCACCATGCACTAATAATTCTTTGACGGGGTGTCTCATAACATGTTCCTTATCTTATTTAATTTTTCATTCATATAATTTGATGCAAACCACATTCTCGGGTCAGACCAAAAAAACGGGTATCTGCCACTGACATTTCTGCTGTTAGTGGCTTTGTGGTATGTGTATCACCAATTGATACATAGTTTTGATACCATAATGGGTGATAGGGAAGTTGATGTTTTTTAAGGTAAAAATGAATATCTCGATCACCCCAATCTGCAATAGGATAAAACTTATAGCGACCTCCTTGTTGACTCAAAAAATCAATCTTGTCTCGGCTCTCTGACTGACTACGCCTGAGACCGGCAAACCATGTTTTGACATTCAAATCCTTAAGCGCACATTCCATTGGCGCCACCTTATTCATTTGATTATATTTTTGAATCCCCTCAACACCCTGCTCCCAAAGATTCCCATAATGTGATTCCTGCCATGCTGGTGTCGTCTCACTGCGATACACTTTTAAATTAAGCTGTAAGCGTTCTGTCAGCTGATCTACAAAATCATAAGTTTCTTTAAATAAATACCCGGTATCAATTAAAATAATGGGAATATCTGATTTAATTTGTGTCAGCAAGTGCAACATCACCGCAGATTGCGCCCCAAAGCTTGAAGACAAAACATGCTCACCTGATAAGTTGTCGAGCGCCCACTCAACACGCTGTGTGGCATTAAGCCCTTTCAAAATAACATTGCTACTATTATGATGCATGAAATAACCTCCCTTCTAAAACTTCAGCGACATAGTTTTTTCGAATCGTAAAATCGCCAAACCCTTCCTGTGGCAATTTATTTTTAGCATAGTCTGTTAAGATGTCGCGTAACGATGAAATGATTTGCACCTCGTCAACATTTTCCATATACAAGCGATTCAAACGATCTCCGGTAATACTCCCACCAATATAATAGTTATACCGGCCTACTGATTTTCCAACCAAACCAATTTCGGCTAAAAATGGCCGTGCACACCCATTTGGGCAGCCTGTGATTCGAATAGAAATTTCCTGTTCCTCCAAGGCAAGATCCAGCAAAATCTCCTGTACTTTTTCCACAAATTTTGGTAAATATCGCTCTGCTTCTGCCATTGCCAAGCCACAAGTGGGAAATGCCACACACGCAATCGCACGTTTACGCACGCCACTCTCATTATTTAGGGAAACCAACGATGCTTCTTTTAAAATGCTTTCGATTTTAGAACGGTTTGATCCTGCAATCTCTGCAATCACTAAATTTTGGTTTGGTGTAATAATCATTCTGCCTTGATGAATACTGGCAATTTCTCTTAAAGCAGTACGTAACTTCAGGTCATCCGTATCCACAATGCGACCTTGCGGAATAAATAAAGCCAAACTCCACAAGCCATCAGGATCTTGATGCCAACCAAAGTTGTCGCCTGTTGAAATAAATTCAACCAACTTTGCGGGTTGTAGGGCATACCCTAACCTCTCAGCTAGAGTTTCTGTAATGAAATCTAAACCCAAATCATCAATGGTATATTTAAATCTTGCACGTTTGCGATTTATCCGATTACCATAATCTCGCTGAATTTTCACAATTTCCTCTGCCACCGCCACGACTTGATTAGGCAGGCAGAAACCAATGATCGAACCTGCACGAGGATAGGTATTTTGATCTCCATGTGTCGCACCCATACCACCCCCGATGGAAATATCAAATCCTAACAGCACTCCTGATTCAATCTGCGCAATAAAACCAATATCTTGAGAGAATACATCTACATCATTGTAAGGCGGAATCGCCACGCCAATCTTAAACTTACGCGGCAAATAGGTTTTCCCATAAATAGGCTCGGCCTCTTCCACACCCGATTCCAGCTTTTTACCATCCAACCAAATCTCATGGTAAGCACGCGTATGCGGTGTAAGGTGTGTACTAATACTGGTCGCCACTTCCAGCACTTCGTGGTACACCTTGCCCAAATGTGGTGCAATCGAGCACATCACGTTACGATTCACATCCCCGCAAGCCGCAATCGTATCTAAAAGTGACGCATTAATATCTGCAATCGTTTGCTTTAATGACTGTTTAATCACACCATGAAGTTGAAAGGCTTGACGCGTGGTTAAACGAAAATTTTCCGCACCATATTGACTTGCTAAGGCATCAAAATCCAACCATTGTTGAGCGGTACTCACCCCTCCAGGAACACGTGCACGAATCATAAAACTATAAGCTGGCTCCAACTTTTGCTGCAATCTTTCGACACGCAGATCTCGATCATCTTGTTGATACACACCATGAAACTTTATCAACTGTTGATCATCTTCACTCATGGAGCCTGTGGCACGATCTGCAAGCCCTTCGATAATCGTTCCACGCAAGTAATTGCTTTTTGTTTTAATAGATTCATTAATCGCAAGCTTAGATAAATTCGTTTCATTAACCGGTAATTTTTTCGTTTCAGTGCTCATTTTAATATACATCCTTTTGATAACGCTTTGCTTTTCTGAGTTCGCTTAAATATTTTTCTGCCACATCCCCAGAACACCCTTTTTCTTTCTGGATAATCTTTTTCAAAGTTTGATGTACATCTGCCCCCATTTTAATCGCCCCACAAACATAAAGGTGAGCACCATTTTCCAGCCATTCAAATAGCGATTTTCCTTTCTGCTTCATTAAATGTTGTACATAAATTTTCTCGCTCTGATCACGTGAAAATGCCACATCCAAATGTGTAAGCAACTCTTTATCACGGTATTTCAACCACTCCGTTTGATACAAAAAATCATCCTTCGCATGCCTTGCACCAAAGAACAACCAATTTTTTCCTTGATCACCATTGAAATCTCTTTGTTGCATAAAAGCTCTAAAAGGTGCGACTCCTGTACCTGGACCAACCATAATAACGGATGTATCGCCTGATTCTGGTAAACGAAAATGAGGGTTTTCCGTGATATAAACACCGATGTCTTCACCGACTTCAATCTGATCTGCAAAATAAGTGGAAGCATGTCCGCCATGCTCAAAGCCAAAGGCTTCATAATGCACTTTTGCCACAGTAATATGCACCTCATCTTCACACAAATCCGCACTTGAACTAATAGAATAAAGCCTTGGTGCCACTTTTCGTAAGCATTGAATAAAATCTAAAGCAACGATGGATTCGTTCTTATATTCAATCATCACATCTATAATTTGCTTGCCTTCTAAATACGCATTGATTTCTTTTTTAGATAAATTTAAACTACCACTCAAAACACTCTGGTTATTTCTCAACGCCAACCATTTTTCATAAAAAGCAGGGTGTGGTGTCGTCAACTCATAATCATTTTTCAACACATCAAATAGACTTCGATCGGCAAAATCAACACCCATATTTTGTTCGCCATCGAGTTTCATAGCCTCTAAAATACATTGAATTAACTGAGGATTATTCTTTGCAATCACACCTAAGGCATCACCAGGTTGGTAGGCCAGTTCAGATCCCTCTAGGGAAAGTTCGATATGACTCACATCTTGTGTTGACTGACGACTGGTGATTTTTTGATTCAACAACAGTTCCGCCGAAAAAGGGTGATTCTTTGTCCATGATGGGGTGTCATCTTCAGGTACAGGCACTAATGGAATGACAACACCACCCACTTCTTCTCGAATCTTAGGCTCGATCACCGTGATAAATGACGCACTCCATTGATCACAATCATCTTGATAATCTAAATCATTATCCAGTCTTTCTGTGAAACGCTTACCGCCTAAAGCTTCAAGACGTTCATCCATTTCTTTCGCCGTTTGGCAAAATTCGTCATAACTGCTATCTCCCAAACCCACCACAGAGAAATTTAAATTTGGTATTTTGGGCGCACGCTTTCCCAATAGCTGTTCATAAAAATCAATTGCCTCTTCTGGCGGATCACCATTACCTTGCGTACTCACTACAACCACTAACCACTTTTCTTTCTTAAGCTGATTAATGCGATAATCACCCATTGAAATCAACTTAGTTGGTAAGCATTTTTGTTTTATTTTTGAGTGAACCTCTTGTGCTAAGGATCGAGCATTACCCGTTTGTGATCCATACAATATGGTTATAACAGTGTTTGAGGTTAGCGCATCCGGCTGAATTTGCTTTGATGGGGATAATTCTGCTAGCCCTGCCATATAACCACTTAACCACGTCAGTTGTTGGTTATCCATTTCCTTCAGTATCGGTTGAAGTATCGAAAGCTGTGCTTGACTTAATGGTTGTGGATTACTGGGTAATAATTTGGCAGCGGACATGTTAAATAGGCATCTTCATTTACTTTAATCATGATGAAAATACTAGATTTATTTATTGACCAATTGAACGAATTTATTGCTATCTTCATATAACTTTTAGTTATATGATTCTATATGCCCTTTAAATAACAATACTGCTTCATGCACAAAAAATTACACTTATCCCCAGCCGTTATCATCGCAATCAGTGCCGCAGTTCTTTTTGGTGCAAGCACGCCATTTGCAAAACTTTTGATTGATGAATTTCCACCAATACTGCTAGCGGGCGTGCTTTACTTAGGGAGCGGAATTGGTCTTTTACTTTTTCGAATCGTTAAGGATAAAGGCTGGAAAGCAACTGGATTAAAAGGAGCAGGCTGGTTTTGGCTAATCGGATCCATCATCTTTGGTGGCATCTTAGCGCCAACACTTTTGATGCTGGGACTGCTTCAATCAAGTGCGGCAATGGCATCGTTGTTATTAAATTTTGAAGGTGTTTTAACAGCAGTCTTGGCTTGGGTCATTTTTAAAGAGCATACCGATAAACGCATGATTATTGGAATGCTGCTGATTGTGGTGGGTGGCGTGGTTCTTGTATTACCCAATCATTTATCTTCGGATAGCTGGTTTAGTTCTGTGATGATTATATTCGCGTGCCTTTGTTGGGGAATTGATAATAATCTGACGAGAAATATTTCGGCATCTGATTCATTGTTCATTGCTGGCAGCAAAGGTTTTTTTGCCGGAGCGGTGAATGTCACACTGGGGCTAATGATTGGCTTAACTTTACCCTCGCTCCTCAACATCAGTTATGCAATGCTCATCGGCTTTCTAGGGTATGGGATTAGTTTGGTGCTTTTTGTGCTTGCACTCAGAGGACTTGGCACAGCAAGATCCGGCGCATATTTTTCTACCGCACCATTTATCGGTGCTGCCATCGCTATTATTTTCTTTAATGACGTAACCTCTATCTCATTCTGGATTGCAGCCATATTCATGATGGCTGGTGTATGGATACACTTAACAGAAAGCCACAGCCATAAGCATTCTCATGAAAAACTGAATCATAACCATTTTCATCATCATGATGCCCATCACCAACATAAGCATGACTTTGAATGGGATAACTCAAAACCGCATGCACATGCACATCAACATGAAAAAATAACTCATTCGCATCAGCACTACCCTGATATACACCATCGCCATGATCATGATGAGAAATAAAATAACATGAGCATTCAAGGCAACCTATATAAAACCATAGCCTCTATCTTTACTAAACCACTTTACAACACCTATGAATTGATAACCACTCCGAGAACAAAAGTCGGGGTATAACCCCAGACCCCCCTAGTGTGGTACGACGCTGACACAATACGTCTCTTTAATAAAAAATGAAGCGATAAGCGCAATGATAAAACATAGAGGCAATATAAGTAAAGCTATTTGAAAATCACCAACTGTGTACAAAGGGTGATTTTCATACATATGACCACTCCAAGTATAGTCAACTATTCTTCCGATTACAGGTAGCAAAAGTGATCCAATAATTAAAGAGGCCATATTAGTTAACCCCAAAGCAATGCCGCTTAATTCGTGTGGGCTGCTTTCGGTTGCAACGGCATAAGAGGGAATAAGGCCGCTATTAAAAAACCCATATAAAAATAAAACCGTATAGATAACAGCCTGTGGTATATGTTGTGATGGTATCAAGCTGTGTCCAAATATAATAACAACAATTAAAATAAAGCACATAATGGCCGATAGCCTCATTATAGGTATGCGTTTACCCATCCTATTTGATATCCATCCATAAATTGGACATCCAATAGCCAAGCCAATAAATATGGTTCCAATTTGAGTGGCAGCCATTGTCGTTGATTCTTTGAAGAATAAAGTAAAGTAAGGTACGCCCCATAAACCAGCGAATGCGGCGGTAGGCCCATATAAAAATCCTATATAAATGCTGTTGATCCATGTTTGAGAATTATGCGTAATGCATTTTAATCCTTGCACAACATTGAATGGCTGTTCATCTCTTCTCAGCTGTACTACTTGCGATTTTTCACGAATAAAAACAATAATGGCAATTAGGAGTAAAAGGAATATAGCACCCATAGCCAAGGTGATCTGTCTCCATCCAAAGTGGTTCATCAACAGTGACATGGGAGCATCGCCTACTGTAGCACCAATCATTCCAAGAGCCTGAGTAATACCGGCTAATATAGCGAAGTAGCGTCTAGGGAAGTATAAATGAATTATCTTTAGGGTGCCCACAAAAGAAAAGGCACCTGAGAGTCCAGTTAAAATTCGCGACAAGTATAGCTCAGATATATTTTGTGAAACACCAAATAAAATTATGCCAGCGGTACATACAGCCACAGCAATAATTAAGGGTCTTCTGGGGCCAAAGCGATCGACTAATAAACCCACAGGAACCTGCATAAGTACATAAGCGTAGTAAAATACTCCAGAGAGACCGCCAAGAGCAAAAGCGTTAACATGAAATGTGGACATTAACTCATTAGTAATTACACTAGGAGATATCCTGATAAAATAATCTAGCATAAAAAAACTACCGGCAAGCAACCATACAACCCAAGATATAACTCTAGTTTGTCTCAAAATAAATTCTCCTGCCGTATGTGGCTATTAAATCACAGACTGTATTATATACATTTCCGGGAGGGTGTCAAAAACAGGGATTTCCTAATATATATCAAATTTATGATCAATCACGGATTTAGGGCCCTGTATGCTTGAAACAACATTCAAATGTTCTGAAACTAATTTAATATCAAAATGATTCTGAAGAGTACCAAATATTTCTAATGGCCCAAACACATCCAAAAGATCAAATCCTTCATAAAGCACAACACCTATTATTAATTTGTTTGATATCGTAAATTGTCCTAGACTATTTAAGTTTCTAATAAAGATCCTATAACTTAAGTCGGATTTTTAAAATATTTTATCTATACTTAAATAATTGTTATTTCAAGAAATCACTTTATGACAAAAAATCCCCACCACCCACACGAAGTTACAAAATTGGTTATTCTTGGCGCAATAACGGGTTTAATTGTAGGTTCTATTGGTGCTGTTTTTCAAATCAGTATCATTTGGATTGAACATACCAAAGGTATATTCCTCTCAAGCATCATTTATCCAATATTACAATATTTTCTAGCCGCATTATTTTCTACTATATTTTTGGTTAGTGCCTTGGTCATCGTTAGAAGATTTGCCCCTGAAACAGCAGGAAGTGGCGTTCAAGAGATTGAGGGAATACTCGAACATAAGCGCACGATGCGCTGGTATTTGGTTTTACCTATTAAGTTTTTCGCAGGAATTCTCTCACTTTCAAGCGGGCTTGTGCTTGGGCGGGAAGGTCCGACAATACAAATGGGTGGTGCCGTGGGTAAAATGATGCAAAGCATTTTTAGACTTAGCGCCGAACACACACATATACTTATTGCAGCAGGAGCTGGTGCAGGTTTAGCCGCTGCATTTAATGCTCCACTCGCTGGGATTCTTTTTGTTGTTGAAGAAATGCGCCAGCAATTTAACTATAGTTTTAAATCTCTACAAACCGTCATCATTGCCTGTGTTTGCAGCGACATAATGTTGCGGGTTTTTATGGGGCAAGCATCCGACATTCCCATGATACAGCTCAGAGCACCTGAGCTAAGCTCACTTTGGATCTTTGTTATTCTCGGCATTCTTTTTGGTATTATGGGTGTTATTTTCAACAAATATCTCATCCGATTCTTAAATTTTTTTATGCTACTTGACCGCAAACGTTTCTGGATATTCATTGTTGCAATTGGCATTGGCGCTGGGATTCTATCCGTTGCCTATCCGAATGCCATTGGCGGTGGCTATACCGTCATCCCTATTGCGCTTCAAGAAAACATGGGGCTAAGTGCTTTACTAATTTTATTCGTCTTACGAATGCTGACAACTTGGACAAGCTATGGAACAGGCACCCCTGGTGGAATATTTGCCCCAATGTTAGCACTTGGTACCATTTTTGGGATTTTATTTGGCATGATTGTCACCTTCTTTTTACCGGGTATTGTCCAAGATCCTGCCATATTTGCCGTTACAGGAATGAGTGCTCTTTTTGCGGCAACTGTTGGTGCACCGCTAACAGGTATTGTGCTTGTGGTTGAAATGACCATGAATTACGCACTTATTTTACCATTAATTCTCACCTGTTTTAGTGCAACCATTGCGGCACATTTTTTTGGTGGCAAGCCAATATACAGTACATTACTTGGCAGAACATTTGTGCTTGCACATAGAAAAACTTTGTATCTAAAGATATTAACAAAAAAATATAGCGTGTTGCTCGGTCGTTCATAGAAGATTTTGGCTCCTGCCAAAATCGAATCACTACCCTCGCAGATGGTTTTGCCTCAGACGCCCACCTCCGTACCGATCTTCCAAAAAACAAGCCTACAGTCT
>CAUZSH010000030.1:0-22291 GCA_963582935.1 Gammaproteobacteria bacterium | reverse complement strand
GAGACTGTAGGCTTGTTTTTTGGAAGATCGGTACGGAGGTGGGCGTCTGAGGCAAAACCATCTGCGAGGGTAGTGATTCGATTTTGGCAGGAGCCAAAATCTTCTATGAACGACCGAGCAACACGCGGGAACTGTTTCAGCAGACTTTAAGCGATTTATGGACAAAAGTTCTTATAAGTATGCTCAAGGCGCATGGAAAGATAAATTCTCTGGTGGTTTCACATGCTCTGGTAGCACTAATGGTGATAAGTTTAATACATTAATATCATTATTTGTCTTTTCTTGTAATGCAAACTATTGGGGATAATCTTGAGGATTATGATGATAAGGTTTCACCAAGCATAGGGTATGATGTTACTGTTATAGAAGCTGTAAAATACATTATGAAGCGTGATGAATTAACTCAGGGCAACCCCAGTCATATTTTTGGAAGCCAGGGCAATGTTTCTTCATTCTTAAATAAAAACAGGTCGTTAACCGTTGAGCAGATAAAAGCGCTGAGTGCAGAGTATGCTCTTGACGTTAATTTGCTATTAAACTAACTCTTATGGGCTAAAGGCAATAGCAAGGTTGATGGATATTGATTTATTGGATGGTTTAATATGAGAGCATTACTGAAAAAATCAAGCTGGAGAATGGCATACTATGTCTGACAGATTACGAGTGAGTGAGGCTACTGGCCTGCTCACTTTCCTTAACGCTCAGCTAAAAGGCTGGACACGCAACAAAATAAAACAACGGCTGAAATCAGGGTGCGTGTTTGTCAACTGTCAGTCTATCTTGCAGCATGATCACGAACTCAAAGCCGGCGACGATGTGGAAGTTAGAGTAGCGGTAAAGAACACGCAACGCGGAATTTCCCGGCTTGAGATTTTGTATTCCGACAGCGATCTTATAGCCATCAACAAGCCTGCAGGTTTATTGTCTGTGTCATCAGCGGATGAAAACAGAAACCATGCTCTTGCAATTCTTCGCGACCAGCTCTCACGCTCCAAGCACTCAGTTAAACTATGGCCTGTTCACCGGCTTGATCGAGACACGTCGGGTATCTTATTGTTTGCCACTTCCCGTGAAATGCGCGAAGCCGTTAATGCGGGATGGTCCAGTGCTGAAAAAACCTATCTTGTGGTGGTTGAGGGGTGCCCTAATCCGAGTCAAGGGAGTATTGACCAGCCATTGAGAATGGATTCAGAGAAGTATCATATGCATGTTGGTCCACATCCAGAAGCCAAAAAAGCCATCACGCATTTTGACACCCAGCGCTGTGTAAGGGATCGGGCACTGCTTGAAGTTCAACTGGAGACAGGGCGACAACATCAAATCCGTGCCCACTTGTCCTGGCTAGGGCATCCAGTGATTGGCGATCCCCGTTATGGAACTAATGGTCCCCGCATGGGGCTGCATGCATTGCGCCTAAGTATTGCGCAACCAAAGACTGGTAAGCGACTTACCTTCGAGACACCTGCGCCGAATGAATTTCTTAATCTGCTCTAGCGAGAATAAAAACGCCATTAACCGCCTCTAAATAAGGGTGTAGGCTCCGCCTTCGGCACCATCTAAAAAGCGAAGTTTGTATTTCAAGCTTCGCTTTTTCCCCTTTTGTGCTAGAATTTTATAAATTGCTGGATATAATAACCACGTGGACGAAGCGATCGGCCATCTGGAGAAGGAATAACTGAATGTTATACGAAAATTATTTACCGATTCTAATCTTTATCATCTTCGCGCTCTTGGTTGGCATAGCCGTTGCTTCAGCGGGCAAGATTGTTTCTATGCTTGTCGGTGTAAATAAACCAAACGAAGAAAAAAATTCACCTTTTGAGTGTGGGTTCCCAGAATTTGACGGCGCTAGGCTGAAGTTTGATGTGCGCTTTTATTTGGTGGCACTTTTATTTTTAGTCTTTGACCTTGAGATGGCATTTTTGTTTCCTTGGGCTGTTGTGATGACGGATCCTGCCGTGGGTTGGGCTGGCTTTATCGCAATGATGATCTTTCTCTTTATTTTGACCATTGGCTTTGTCTATGAATGGAAGAAAGGGGCATTGGAATGGGAGTAGAAACCATGGAAGTAACAAATCAAGACAATCAAGCGGGCAAAGGCTTTTTAATTACCAGTGCCGATTCAATGATTAACTGGGTGCGCACCGGTTCTTTATGGCCAATGACTTTTGGGCTAGCCTGTTGTGCGGTTGAGATGATGCAGGCAGGGGCAGCGCGTTATGACTTGGACCGCTTTGGAATTGTTTTTCGACCCAGTCCTCGGCAGTCAGATGTGTTGATTGTAGCAGGGACGTTGTGTAATAAAATGGCGCCAGCAATTCGCAAGGCATACGATCAAATGCCTGAACCTAAGTGGGTGATTTCCATGGGTTCTTGCGCGAATGGAGGGGGTTATTATCATTACTCCTATTCAGTTGTGAGAGGGTGTGATCGTATTATTCCTGTAGATATTTATGTGCCAGGATGCCCACCGACTGCAGAAGCATTGATCTATGGGATTATCCAGTTACAAAATAAGATCAAACGTACAAATACCATCGCGCGTAATTAAGTAAAGGACATAGATATGACACCAAATGCCTTACTGAAAAAATTAGAGTCAAACTATGGTCAAATGTTTCAGACAATTAAGATGGCTTATGACGAAGTTAATATTGAAGTATGCAAAGCCAGCTTGGTTGAATTAATGACGAAGCTTCGCGATGAAGCGGGCTTTGAGCAGTTGTTGGACGTTTCAGGTGTTGACTATAGTGCGTATGGGCACTTGGAATGGGCAACTGTTTCCGCAACGGCAACTGGGTTCTCTCGTGGTTGCCAGCCTATTATGTTGGAAGGGGTGAAAGATGAAGGCGCTAGGTTTGGCGTATCGTACCACCTGTTAAGCTTACAGCATAATGTTAGGTTGCGTGTGAAGGTGTCAGTTTCTGAAGCAGATGTGATGGTGCCTAGTGTGACGGGTGTATGGTCGTCAGCTAACTGGCATGAACGTGAAGTGTTTGATATGTTTGGTTTGATTTTTGTAGGGCATCCAGACTTAAGAAGAATTTTGACGGACTATGGTTTTATTGGACATCCTTTTAGAAAAGATTTCCCTGTTAGTGGTCATGTTGAAATGCGTTATGATGAAGCAAAAGGGCGTGTGGTCTATGAGCCTGTTGAGATTGATCCTAGAGTCAATGTTCCTCGCGTTATCCGCGACGATAACCGCTACTCAAGTGAGGTGTGGTGATGTCTGAATTTAAAAACTACACAATGAATTTTGGCCCAGTACATCCTGCGGCTCATGGTGTTTTAAGGTTGGTTTTGGAGCTGGATGGTGAGGTGGTTGAGCGTGCGGATCCACATATCGGGCTTTTGCACCGGGGCACTGAAAAATTAGCAGAAACAAAGCCCTTTAATCAAAGCATTGGTTATATGGATCGCCTTGACTATGTCTCTATGATGGCAAATGAGCATGCCTATGTGTTGGCGATTGAGAAGCTATTGAAAGTTGATGTGCCGTTGAGGGCGCAATATATTCGCGTTATGTTTGCGGAAATTACTCGGATTTTAAACCATCTATTGTGGCTTGCTGCAAATGGCCTTGATTTGGGCGCCATGACGATTTTTTTGTATGCGTTTCGAGAAAGAGAAGATTTAATGGATTGCTATGAGGCAGTTTCTGGCGCGCGTATGCATGCAACTTATTTTAGGCCGGGCGGTGTGGCGAAGGATTTGCCAGAGCAAATGCCGCAATACGAGCCTTCGCGTTTTCGCAGTAAAAAAGTGTGCAAAAAACTGAATAAGGCAAGATCTGGTTCTTTACTGGATTTTATTGAAGATTTTACCGATCGTTTTCCCGGCTGTGTGGATGAGTATGAAAATTTGTTAACGGATAATAGAATCTGGAAGCAAAGAACCGTTGGTATTGGCGTGGTTTCAAAAGAAAGAGCTTTACAGTTGGGCTTTACGGGTCCTATGCTGCGTGCCAGCGGTGTCGAATGGGATTTACGTAAAAAACAGCCCTATGAAGTGTACGAACATATGGATTTTGATATTCCAGTTGGGACTGTTGGTGATTGCTATGATCGTTATTTGGTCAGGGTGGCAGAGATGCGAGAAGCGAACAAAATTATTCAGCAATGTGTTTCTTGGTTGCGTGACAACAAAGGACCTATAATGTCTGAAAATTACAAGGTTTCACCGCCAAATCGCGAAGTGATGAAGCGCGATATGGAAGCATTAATCCATCATTTTAAATTATTCACAGAAGGTTACTGTGTTCCGGAAGGTGAGGTTTATGCGTCTGTGGAGCATCCTAAGGGTGAGTTCGGTATTTATTTGATTTCTGATGGAGCAAACAAACCTTATCGTTTGAAAATCAGAGCGCCTGGGTTTGCGCATATAAGCTCAATGAATGAAATGTTGCAAGGGCATATGTTATCAGATGTTCCAGCAATTATTGCAACACAAGATATTGTGTTTGGTGATGTGGACCGTTAAGAGGCGATGATGGTAGTAGAGCAAATTTTTTCACAAGAAGTTATTGATCAACTGGAATTTTGGTTGGCAAAATACCCTGCTGATCAAAGACAGTCGGCGGTTATTCCCGGTTTGCACGTGTTGCAAAATGCACATGGCGGTTTTTTGACGACGAGTCTTATGGACTCATTGGCGGCTTATATCGGCATGCCAAAAATTGCAGTCTACGAAGTTGCTACTTTTTATGGGATGTATGATTTGAGCCCCGTAGGAAAGCATAAGCTGAATGTCTGCGATAATATTTCTTGTATGTTGAATGGTGCAGGTGAAATTATTGAGCACATCTCTAAGCGCTTAAATATTAAGCCAGGTGAAACCACAAAAGACGGCAGGATTACACTGAAAACTGTGGAGTGCCAAGGTGCTTGTTGTGGTGCGCCGATGTTGGAAGTGGATGAAGTGTTTTATGAAAAGCTCACGACGGTTGCAGTCGATAAAATCATTGACAATTTGGAGTCTTGATGATGGCAAATGAAGTATGTATGCGTACACTCTCTCATGAAAACCCTTGGTCCTTAGAGGCCTATTTGGCAGTTGGTGGTTATTCTACTTGGAAAAAGATATTACAGAATAGAATTCCACCTGAAGAAATTATTGATGAATTAAAAAAATCAGGCTTACGTGGTCGAGGTGGTGCAGGTTTCCCTACAGGTTTAAAGTGGAGCTTTGTGCCGAGAAATATGCCGGGTCAAAAATATGTGGTTTGCAACTCTGATGAAGGGGAGCCAGGAACTTGTAAAGATCGTGAAATCATGCGCAACAACCCTCATCAATTGATTGAGGGGATGGCAATTTGTGGCTATGTGATTGGTGCGACAGTTGGCTATAACTATATTCGCGGTGAGTTTTATGAGCCGATTGCTCGTTGTGAGCAGGCCTTGATTGAGGCAAGAGAAGCGGGCTTCTTGGGTAAAAATCTTTTGGGTTCAGGCGTGGATTTTCAGCTACATGTTAGCATTGGTGCTGGTGCCTATATTTGCGGAGAAGAAACGGCGTTATTGAATTCTCTTGAAGGAAGGAAAGGGCAACCAAGATTTAAGCCACCATTTCCTGCAAATTTTGGCTTATATGGCAGGCCAACGAATATCAATAACACAGAAACTTTTGCATCCGTGCCTCCTATTTTAGAAAATGGCGCTGAATGGTTTCAAAAATTTGGCACCGAAAAAAGTGGCGGAACCAAAATGTTTTGTGTCTCAGGACATGTCAATAAGCCAGGGGTTTTTGAGGTGGGTTTAGGGACGTCATTTAAAACTTTATTAGAAATGGCGGGTGGCGTTCGAGACAACAAAAAAATTAAGGCGGTCATTCCGGGTGGGAGTTCTTGTAAGATTCTCACGGGTGAGGAGATGTTGCCGTTAAATATGGATTATGAAGCGATTGGTGCGGCAGGTTCCATGCTAGGCTCTGGTGCGGTAATTGTGCTGGATGAAGATACCTGTATGGTTGCGGTGCTGGCAAGGTTGGCAGCATTTTATCATGAAGAGTCCTGTGGGCAGTGCACTCCTTGTCGGGAGGGTACTGGTTGGATGGCGCGAACATTGCATCGGATTCTGGATGGTGGAGGACGTATTGAAGACATAGATGGTCTTTTTCGGGTTGCCTCTAATATCGAAGGTAAGACAATTTGTGCACTTGGTGAAGCAGCAGCTTGGCCTGTACAAAGTTATGTGACAAAGTTTAGGCATGAATTTGAGTATATGATTGAACATAAGCGTAGTTTGACCACTGCAGCGTAAGGTAAGGGCAAGTCATGGCAGAGAAGGCACAAAAAACATTGACCATCGAAATTGATGGCCGCTCTATAGAAGCAAAACCTGGTCAGATGTTGATTCAAGTCGCAGATGATAGCGGTATTTATATCCCAAGATTTTGCTACCATAAAAAGCTTTCCATTGCGGCTAATTGCCGTATGTGTTTGGTAGATGTGGAGGGCGCGCGAAAGCCAACCCCCGCTTGTGCAACACCAATTATGGACGGAATGAAGGTTTTCACAAAATCTCAAAAAACCATTGCATATCAAAAGTCTATCATGGAGTTTTTACTCATAAATCATCCTCTGGATTGCCCTATATGCGATCAAGGTGGGGAATGTGAGCTTCAAGATGTGGCGATGGGCTATGGAAATGATGTTTCACATTTTGCAGAGGCGAAGCGTGTTGTGCCAAACCCTGATTTAGGGAGTTTAATTTCCACTGACATGACTCGCTGCATTCAATGTACGCGTTGTGTTAGATTTGGTGAAGAGATTGCCGGAGTTCGAGAGCTGGGGATGATTGATCGAGGCGATAGCGCAAAGATTAGCACTTATGTTGAAAAGACACTTGATTCAGAAATTTCAGGCAACATCATAGATGTTTGCCCCGTGGGTGCATTGACCTCAAAACCTTACAGATACCGTGCCAGAGCGTGGGAGCTTCAACAAAAAGACACGCTTTCACCGCATGATGGCTTGGGTTCTAATATGCATGTGCATGTGCGTCGGAATGACGTAATGCGTGTTGTACCAAAGGAAAATGAAGCATTAAACGAGGTTTGGCTTTCAGATAGGGATCGTTTTTCTTATCAGGGGCTGTACGCAGAGGATCGTCTCGCATCACCCATTATCAAAAAGAATGGTGATTGGGTAGAGGTGAGTTGGGAGGAAGCCATTGACTTTGTCAAAGTGGCTGTTCAGATGGTTTCTAAAGATTCGGGTGCTGAAAAAATTGGTGCCTTAGCATCTGAAAGCGCTACAGTTGAAGAGCTTTATTTGCTACAAAAACTCATGCGAGGGATTGGCTCTAACAATATCGATAGCAGATTAAAACAAGTTGATTTCAGCCAAAATGTATCTGCAGGTAGTGGTATTGACTGCTCTCCTGCTGAAATTGAAGCATCAGACTGTATATTTCTATTTGGCTCCCATTTACAAAAAGAACATCCATTATTAAATTTAAGGGTGAAAAAGGCGGCAGACGCTGGCGCAAAAGTGATTGTGGCGAATAGTTTCGCAAATCATTCAAGCTATAATGCAGATGAGCATGTATTTGAAACGGCTGAGTTAATCCACGTGCTTGCGGCAATTGTGAAAGGCGTTCAGCAGCGAGTTTCAGTTGAGTTGCCTTATGATGAGGCATTAGCCAAATTGCTGGATGTGGTCTCGGTGAATGCTGAGATAGAGCATATGGTGAGAACGATATTAGATGCAGAGCGCCCTATTTTCTTATTGGGATCAAAAATTGTAATGCACAAGGATTTCTCCACATTTAATGTGTTATTTAAAGTATTGCAGGCGCTATTGCCTATTAGAGGTGGCGTGCTTAGTTTCGGTGCAAATGCACGTGGTGCAGAAATCATCGGTGCCGTTCCTTATCATGGCGCAAAAGGTAAAAAATTAGTTAAAAATGGTGCTGACACTTATGGGATGCTGAGTGGAGATGCTGAGCTTGAATTGATTTTTTTGTTGAATAATGAGCCTGAGTCCGATACTCAGTATGGTGAAACTGCCATCAGTACTTTGAAAAACACAGATATTGTCGTGGCGCTTTCGCCTTTCGCGAGCAAAGCAATGCTTGAGTATGCGGATATTATTTTGCCGATTAATACTTTTGTCGAAAATTCAGGAGCATATGTTAACTTTAACGGGGTTCACCAAACGTTTAAGCCAACAGCGAAAGCTTTTGGCAAAGCAAAGCCCGCTTGGAAAATATTAAGGGTGATTGCAAATTATCTAGAGTTGGAAGGTTATAATTATGCCTCAACGGAAGATGTTTTACTGGAGATTGATAATCTAGAAAAGCACAAAGTAGGGGCAGATATTGAGTCAATGTTGCCAAAATCATTGCCAGCTTCGCAGGAGGCTTTACAGGCAGAGCCTCAGATTTCGCTTTATGCCGTTGATAATATTGTTCGACGGGCGCCAGCTTTAAACGCAACACTTGATCACTATAAATCCAGCTCAGTGGCAATTTCAGATATTCTAGCAGAGCAGCTTGGCATTGAGTCAGGAGATGAAATATTATTGCGGACAACACAAGGCGATGTTCAGCTTCCTGTGCTTGTGAAGACAGGGCTTGCAGCTAAAACCATACTGCTACCTGTAGGGTTGAATGTGGAGGCGAGAGCAACCGTGCTTCAGCTAAGCAAAGTAGTCGATGAGGTGATGAGCTAATGGAAGATTTACGGCACATAATTTGGATTATCCTTCAAATACTGCTTCTTTTTGTACCCCTATTATTGGCAGTCGCTTATTACACTTATGCGGAACGTAAAGTCATTGGCTACATGCAAAATCGTATTGGTCCCAATCGAGTAGGGGCTTTTGGTTTATTGCAACCGATTATTGATGGCGTTAAGTTATTGTTAAAAGAGGTGATTACGCCCTCTAAATCGAGCCGATATTTGTTCGTTGTGGCACCTATTATGGCATTTGCACCTGCTATTGCAGCATGGGCTGTGATTCCTTTTAGCGATGGCTTGGTGATTTCTAATGCAAATGCGGGAATGCTTTATTTGTTTGCCATGACCTCGATGGGTGTTTATGGGATTATTATAGCGGGCTGGGCATCTAACTCTAAATATGCGATGTTTGGTGCGCTGCGGGCAGCGGCCCAAGTGGTTTCCTATGAATTGCCAATGGGGTTTTGTATCATAGGTGTTTTGATCGGTGCGGGTAGTCTGAATTTGTCGCATATTGTTGAAGCGCAAAGCGGGGGTCTTTTACACTGGTATTGGGTGCCGATGTTTCCATTATTTATAATCTATATTATCTCGGGTGTGGCAGAGACTAACCGTGCGCCATTTGATGTAGTGGAGGGTGAGTCTGAAATTGTTGCGGGTCACCATGTGGAATATTCAGGAATGCGTTTTGCTTTATTCTTCTTAGGTGAATATGCAAACATGATTCTGATCAGTGCTTTGATAACGATTCTTTTTGTGGGTGGTTGGCTGTCACCATTTCAAGGGTTGCCTTTTATTCAGCGGTATCTAGAATGGGTGCCTGGCATTATTTGGTTTTTCCTAAAAACAGGGTTCTTTATGTTTCTATATCTATGGATTAGGGCAACCTTCCCAAGATATCGTTATGATCAAATTATGAGGCTTGGTTGGAAAGTATTAATTCCGCTAACGCTGGTTTGGGTGATTGTTGTCGCCTTTATGGTGAAGTTGCAGCTGGGCCCTTGGTGGTAGTGAGGATATGATGATGTTTAGAACAATTAAAAAGACATTAAAGACATTTTTGCTTTGGGAGTTGTTGGTAGGACTGAGTATTACATTGAGATACTTTTTCAAACCAAAAGTGACGATACAATACCCAGATGAAAAAACGCCCCAATCAAATCGCTTTAGAGGTTTGCATGCCTTAAGGCGCTACGAAAATGGTGAGGAACGTTGTATCGCTTGTAAATTGTGTGAAGCGGTTTGTCCTGCAATGGCAATTACTATTGAAGCTGAGCCAAGAGAGGATGGATCCCGTCGCACGACAAAGTATGAAATTGATCTATTTAAATGTATTTTCTGTGGGTTTTGTGAAGAGTCTTGCCCTGTGGATTCAATTGTTGAAACGCGCGTATTTGAATATCATTTCGAAAATCGCGGTGAAAACATTATGACTAAGGCGAAGTTACTCGCGATAGGGGATAAGTATGAAGATGAAATTGCAGCGGATCGTGCGATTGATGCACGACAATATGTGTAGGGGAGTTGGCTGATGGCAATTGAAGTTATTTTTTATGTATTTGCAGCCATTGCGATTATTGGCGCTTTCTTGGTGATCACGTCGGGAAATCCTGTTCGAGCTGTATTATCTAAAGTGTTGACGTTTATTGCGGGTGCCGGTGTTTGGATGACGATGCAGGCGGAATATTTATCCCTTCTGCTTATCGTGGTTTATGTGGGTGCAGTGCTGATTATGTTCTTGTTTGTGGTCATGATGCTTGACGTGGATGTTGAGGCAAAACGCGCTTCTTTTGTGCGTTATTGGTGGATAGCATTGCCGGTTGTGGTTGTGTTAGCCGCATTATTGATCTGGGTTGTCGGTTACCATAATTTTGGCGTTGATCCTAGGTTTGCCAGTTTAGCGGTTGCGCCTGAGTCGCAAAACGACATTAAAACTTTGGGTGTGTCGATGTTTACAGATTACCTGTATCCATTCGAGTTGTCGGCGCTTGTGTTGCTTGCCGCAATGGTTGCGGCAATTACCTTGGTCTTTAGGGGGCGACGCAAAGACAATAAAGCCATTTCTGCCTCTAAACAGATAGCCGTAAAATCAAGCGACCGTTTAAAAATGATTAAGATGGAAGTCGTTAAGCCAACAAAAGAAGGTGACAATACCAATGACTAGTATACCAATCCCACTGTCGAATTATCTTATATTTGGTGCCATTATTTTTGTCATTAGTTTGGCGGGCGTTGTGTTGAACCGAAAAAACTTACTGGTGCTCTTGATGTCTATCGAGTTGATGCTATTAGCGGTAAATACAAACTTCATTGCTTTTTCAAAATATTTAGGCAATACAAATGGAGAGGTTTTTGTATTTTTTATCTTGACCGTTGCGGCGGCTGAGGCAGCCATTGGTTTGGCCATTATTGTTGTGCTATTCAGGGCTCAAAAGGGAATTGATGTGAACGAACTTGATGAACTTAAGGGCTAGTGATGGATATTAAACTCATATTGGCATTACTTATTCTTGCACCTTTAGTAGGAAGTGTTTTATCTGGTGTATTCTCAAGGACGATGAGCAAAACGGCGGTGAATTGGATTACGATCCCATTGATGATTCTGTCTTTCGTTCTATCTTCTTGGGTGGCTTATGACGTGTTGGCTCTAGGCCACACTTATACGATTACGGTTTATAGTTGGGCGACGGTTGGCACATTAAACCTTTCTATTGGTTTAATGGTTGATCAATTAACTGTCTTTATGATGATTGTCGTGACGTTTGTTTCAACACTTGTGCATATATATTCCATTGGATACATGCGTGATGACCCGGGCTATGCTCGATTCTTTAGCTATATTTCTGGCTTTACTTTCATGATGCTCTGTCTTGTGATGGCCGATAACTTCTTAATGTTATTCTTTGGATGGGAAGGTGTTGGTCTATTCTCTTATTTATTGATTGGTTTTTGGTTTGATAAAGATAAGGCAAACAAGGCAAGTTTTAAAGCTTTTCTCGCAAACCGTGTCGGTGATCTTGGGTTCATGTTGGGTATTGCTGCGGTATTGTACTATTTCAATACACTTTCTTATGCAGATGTCTTTGCAAGTGTTGGTTTCTTGGCACAGCAAGGATATACCTTAGATTTCTTGGGTTATAACTTTGATGCTGTCACCATTATATGCCTCTTGTTGTTCGTCGGTGCGATTGGTAAGTCTGCCCAAGTTCCAATTCATATTTGGCTAGAAGGCTCAATGGAAGGTCCGACACCTATCTCTGCATTAATTCATGCAGCAACAATGGTGACGGCTGGTGTCTTTATGGTGGCGCGTTTGTCCCCGATGTTTGAGCTTTCTATTCCGGCTCTAAGTACGGTGATGGTGATTGGTGCAACAACTTGTTTGTTTATGGGAATTTTGGCGATTGTGCAAACAGATATTAAGCGCTTAGTGGCTTACTGCACGCTTTCACAGTTGGGCTATATGATGGTTGCTCAAGGTGCCTCAGCGTTCTCCATTGGCATGTTTCATTTAATGACACATGCAGGATTCAAGGCGCTTCTATTCTTGGCAGCAGGATCCGTGATCATTGGCATGCACCATGAACAGGATATGAGAAAAATGGGGGGGCTTAGAAAGTATATGCCGATCACCTATGTTTGCACGCTTATTGGTGCCTTAGCATTGGCAGCTATTCCGCCATTTGCAGGCTTCTACTCCAAGGACTTAATTATTGAGGCAGCAGGGTTGAGCACTATTCCTGGTGCGGGCTATGCTTTTGTTATGGTGACCGCTTGTGCATTCGTGACGGCATTTTATACTTTTAAAATGTTTTTCTTTGTGTTTCACGGTAAAGAAAGGATGTCGCCAGAAGTGCGCGCGACCATTCGCGAATCATCGGCTAGCATTTTAATTCCCTTGATCTTACTCTCAATTCCTGCAGCACTCGCTGGGATTTACTTTTTTAATCCAGCATTGCATGGTTTCTTTGGAGATTCTATTTATGTTGCCCCAGAGCTAAATGTTGCAGCCCAGCTGGCAGCTGAACCTGCGACACAATCACCGTGGTCATTTATGGCGCACGCTGTTCATACCTTGCCTTTTTGGCTTGCCATTCTTGGTGTCGTGTCAGCCTATGTTTGCTATGTATTGGTGCCGAGTATTCCAAAAACGATTGCAAAAATATTCAGCCCAATTTATTGGTTCTTATTGAAAAAATACCTTATTGACGATCTTTATGACATTGTTATTGGTCGTGGTGGTTGGTTGCTTGGTTTTGTTTTGTGGAAAGGCGTTGATGTGTTCGTTATTGATCGCACACTGGTGCATGGCTCTGCAAATCTTATTTACTACAGCGGTAGCAAATTAAGAAAGTTACAGTCGGGCTATTTGTATCACTATGCTTTTGTGATGGTGGCGAGTTTGTTAGCGTTGCTTATTTGGATGGTAATCGGAAGTTGATAGAGGGAATCCGTTAAATGAATCTTGATCATTATATTTTAAGTCTGGTGATTTGGCTGCCAATTGTTGGTGGTTTTATCGTGCTTGCGGCTCGTGGAGATGAAAATGCTGGTGCGGCTCGTTGGATCGCATTGATATTTTCTGTGATGACATTTTTAGTGAGTGTTGTCATATATGTAGGCTTTGATGTTCATAATGGCAATATGCAGTTTGTAGAAAATATCCCGTGGTTACCATTGATTAATGCAAACTACGCTTTAGGTATTGATGGTATTTCTCTGTTGTTCATATTGTTGACCACCTTTACTACTGTTGTGATTGTATTGGCTGCATGGGGATCAGTGAAGAGCAAAGTGGCGCAGTACATGTCAATTTTCTTAATCACTTGTGGTGTTTGTAATGGTGTGTTTGCGGCGACGGATTCCATGGTGTTTTATTTGTTTTGGGAGGCCTCTTTGATTCCAATGACATTGGGTATCGGTATCTGGGGTGGGGCAAAGCGTTCACAGGCCGCGATTAAGTTTTTCATCTTTACTTTTTTCGGGTCGATTTTCTTACTGGTTGCCATTCTGTACTTTTATACTCGTACAGATTCATTTGTGATCAGTAAAATTTATACTTTAATTTTTACAGAAAAAGAGCAGTGGTGGTTATTTATCGCATTTTTCTTGGCATTCGCGGTGAAAATCCCTATGTGGCCACTACATACATGGTTGCCAGATGCGCATACTGAGGCGCCAGCAGGTGGCTCGGTCATATTGGCAGCGCTAATGTTGAAAATGGGTGCCTACGGATTTTTGAGATTCGCGCTCCCTATTATTCCAGACATTCATGCCTCTCTAGATTGGTTGTTGATTGGTTTGTCATTGGTTGGGATCATCTATATTGGGATGGTGGCAATTGTTCAAAAAGATGCAAAACGATTGATCGCCTATTCTTCTATTTCTCACATGGGATTAGTGACACTGGGTATGTTTTCAGTATTTATGATCCTCTCTAAAACAGGGAGCACAGTGGATGCTGAACTTGCGATTCAGGGGGCTGTTTTCCAAATGATTGCACATGCGTTTTCATCGGGTGGCTTATTTATTGGAATCGGGTTCTTGTATATGCGAATGCAAACCAGAATGATTGATGACTTTAGTGGTGTAGCGAGTAAGATGCCGATATTCGCCGCGTTCTTTATGCTGTTTGCGATGGCAAACGTAGGGCTTCCGGGAACTAGTGGGTTTGTGGGTGAGTTTATGATTATCTTGGCAGTGTTTAAAGCATCTCCATGGCTCGCATTGTTGGCAGGACTGACTATTATTATTGCGCCTGCGTATACATTGTTGATGTATAAAAAAGTATTCTTTGGAAAAGTGAAGTCAGAAAAAGTTGCCATCCTTAAAGATATTTCGGGCATGGAGATATTTGTATTTAGTTTATTGGCGCTCCCGACTATTTTGTTTGGGGTATATCCAGAGCCGATTATTGAACTGTCGCAAGCCGCCTCTAATGGCTTTATTCAAGCACTAATTAGATAAGGGAAGTAATTAATGAACACCTTTAATGATTTCATACCCGTTCTGCCAGAGATTCTTGTCGCCATAATGGTCATCGTGGTCATGATGGCGGATTTGTTTTTGAGTGAAAAGTATAAAAATATCGCTTATACGTTATCACAGCTGACACTTGTTACGCTGGCAGTTTTAGGTTGGCTTTATTTCAACAGAGAAAACCAGTATGCCTTCGGTAGCCAATTTTATATAGACAACATGACGATTGTGTTAAAAGGCTTTGTTTACTTGGCAACATTCTTTGTGTTTATTTATTCTCGTGTGTATATCGAGGAACATAAAATACCTAAAGGGGAATTTTATGTTTTAGCGTTGCTTTCAATGTTAGGAGCCATGGTACTGATTTCAGCAGATAGTCTGATTACCATATATATTGGTCTTGAGCTTCATTCATTGCCACTCTATGCCATGATTGCAATGCGCAGAAAGTATTACCCAGGCGCTGAGGCTGCGGTGAAATACTTTATTTTGGGTGCGGTCATGTCCGCGTTTTTACTTTATGGTATGTCTTTTATTTATGGCGTCACTGGGCATCTTGATATTGAAAGTATTGCGCAATATCTCTCAACGCCGAACGAATATAGAATGGTCGTATTATTTGCGATGATTTTCTTTATTGTGGTGTCTGCCTTTAAACTGGGTGCAGCCCCCTTCCATCAATGGGTGCCAGATGTGTATGTAGGCTCGCCTAACATGACTACGGCTTTCTTGGCGACCGTGCCAAAGCTTGCGGCATATGGGATGCTTGTAACTTTATTGACGAAAGCGCTTCCTGCTTTCTCGGTACAATGGAGTGAGGTCTTGATGGTTTTAGCCATTATCTCTATTTTTATTGGGAATATTGTGGCTTTGGTTCAAAAAAATCTTAAACGGATGTTTGCTTATTCAACAGTGTCACACATCGGGTTTATATTTTTAGGGCTCTCAATGGTCGATACTTTGGGTTATGCCGCTGCAATGTACTATGTGGTTGTGTATGTCGTCATGTCTGTAGGCGGCTTTGGGATTATTCTGCTTCTGAGTCAAAATGGCAAAGAGGTTCAAAATATTGATGACCTTTCTGGATTGAATGCTCGTAATAGTTGGCTAGCTTTTATGATGTTGATCCTAATGTTCTCCATGGCAGGTGTGCCACCATTTGCAGGATTCACGAGTAAATTGCTTGTATTGAACAGCCTGGTTCAACAGGGACACTATGCCTTAACCGTATACGTTTTGGTGATGTCTGTCATCGGATCTTTCTATTATTTACGAGTGATCAAGGTGATGTACTTTGATAAAGGGAAGGATGACGATAAAAAGATTGTGGTGCATCGGGATGGTATGGCGGCGATTACCGTAAATTGTTTGTTGGTATTGTTGTTCGGTGTTTTCCCTGTCTACCTAACAACGGTTATAAATATTATCTATTAAAAACTCAGTAGCTGTTCCGTTAGAAGAGGGAGCAGCGGCTTAATTCTTATATTATAAGGCTTGATCGCCTAATTCTTCCGTTCTTATTCGAATAACTTCTTCTAAGTTGGTAATAAAAATTTTACCATCGCCAATTTTTCCTGTTTTAGTATTTTCGATGATCACGTCAATACAATCATTAACAAGCTCGTCAGGTATCGCGAGCGCAAGTTGTATTTTAGGAATAAAATCAACGGCATACTCAGCGCCTCGATATAATTCAGTATGCCCTTGTTGTTTGCCAAATCCCTTTACCTCAGAAACGGTGATCCCTCCAACTCCTAATTCTATTAGATTCTCCCTAACTTCATCCAAAGTATGTGGGCGAATTATTACTGTTAGAAGTTTCATTATGCCTTCCAGATATGTTAAATTAATACTACTTAGAATAGCTGAAGTTTCACGAGACATAAACTTCATAATCATAAAATATGGGTCAATTATATGATAGATAATAAAATTTTCGATGAGTTCACAAAAAAAATGAGTGATGCGATGCCACCGGCTTTTAAAAATATGCAAGTGGACTTTGAAAAAAATATCAAATCAATGCTTGCTTCAACGTTTAATAAACTTGATCTGGTGACAAGAGAAGAGTTTGAAGTGCAATCAAAAGTGCTTGAGAAAACGCGCGCTAAATTAGAGGCTTTAGAAGAGAAAATCAAGAATATTTCATTAAAATAAGAAGCTAACTGGAGAAAAGGATGTCTTTAGCAATTGTCAAAACACGTGCCCTCAGCGGTATGGATGCCCCGCTTGTGGAAGTTGAGGTGCATATTTCCAATGGTCTTCCTGGGTTGTCTATTGTCAGCTTGCCAGAAACTGCTGTTAAGGAAAGTAAAGATAGGGTGAGAAGCGCTATTATCAATAGCGGTTTTACCTTTCCTAGTAAACTATTACGATTAACTTAGCGCCTGCAGATCTGCCGAAAGAGGGCGGTCGGTATGACCTTCCGATTGCCGTTGGTATTTTGGTGGCATCAGGGCAAGTCGTTAACCCAGCGCTGGAGCAATATGAGTTTTGTGCTGAGCTGGCGTTAAGCGGTCACATCCGAAATGTATCAGGGCTGTTGCCGTTTGCGATTCACTCAACGGCCTCCGCAAAAAGTTAATTTTACCAAAAGAAAGTGAAAATGAAGTGGCGCTGGTGATTGAGGCGCACATACTTCCAGCTAGCACGCTTGCTTGAATGGTGTTACATCGATTGAGCGCTATAAGGCAAAAAACTTTATCAATGAAGTGGTTTATGATATTGATCTTCAGGATGTGAGAGGGCAATACCACGCAAAAAGAGCACTGGAGATTTCGGCAGCTGGTGGGCATAATTTGCTATTAATTGGACCTCCGGGAACAGGAAAAACCATGTTGGCCAACAGGCTAAATACAATTTTGCCCGATCTTACTATGTCGGAGGCGCTAGAGACTGCCGCCATAAATTCGATTAAAGGAAAGAAAAGCCATTAAGTTTGTTGTTTCAACGTCCTTTTAGGGCGCCCCATCACTCCTCTTCAGCAGTGGCACTAGTAGGAGGTGGGAGTAATCCAAAGCCAGGAGAAATCTCTTTGGCAAATAATGGTATTTTATTCCTTGATGAATTGTCCGAATATGATCGTGGAGTGCTTGAGGTGTTGAGAGAGCCCTTAGAGTCAGGAAAAATATTGATCTCAAGGGCAAACAAATATGCGGAATACCCTGCGTGTTTTCAGCTTATTGCGGCAATGAATCCTTGTCCTTGTGGTTATCTGTGGTCTCAAATAAAAGCGTGTAAAGATACCCCTACCCAAATTCAGCGTTATCAGTCAAAATTATCAGGCCCTTTATTGGATAGAATTGATTTACATATTAAAGTGCACGAGTTAGCGAAAGGCGTTTTATCTGATAAAAGCCTCCAAGGTGAAAAGAGTTTGGTTGTTAAGAATCGAGTAAAAGTGGCACGTGAAAAGCAGCTATCGAGACAAAATTGCACCAATAACCTTCTAACTGTCACGCAATTGGATCAATATTGTGTATTGTCGGATAAAAGTACCCATTTGCTTGAGAGTGCAATGACTAAGTTGAGGCTGTCATCTCGGTCTTATCATAAGATTATAAAGGTCGCTAGAACCATTGCGGATTTAGACCAGGCGGACTCTATTGATATTAGGCATGTGACGGAAGCGTTGTCATATCGGAAAGGTGACCGCTATATGCAAAACACCAAATAAGTACCTTTCCCTATAAATATATACTAATATAATAGGCAGTTCTGTGTAAATCTAAGTCAAAATGGAAGATCAAAAAACAATTTCGATAAAGCAAAAGATTATGGATGCGGCGTTATCTTTTGGTATTAAAGCGATGAGTTTATTGCCACTTGGTGCGGCCCAAAAAATAGGTGCTTTAATTGGAAATATCGTTGCGCTTTTCCCAAATAACAGTATGTCGAGAGTGGCACGCATTAATATAGATCTTTGTTTACCAGATTGGAGTGAAGATGCTAGAAAAAAGTTGGTTAAACAGACTGTTTCTCAGGCAATTGTGACCGGTGCCGAAATGCCTTACACCTTCATGAGATCTCCCGAAACGATACTTGGCAATATAAAAAGTGTGAAAGGAAATGATGCTGTTGAAACTTCATTAAGGGACGGGAATGGAGCGTTGATGGTGGGACCACATATTGGAAGTTGGGAAATGGCGATTATATATATGGCTAAAAACTTTCCAACCTCCGTGCTGTATTCCGCCCCTAAAATCCCTAAAATGGATGAACTTATTTATGACGCAAGAACGCGTTCTGGTTTGAAAATGTTGCCAGCAACGCCCACTGGGGTGAAACAACTTTATAAGACTCTAGCAAGCAAAAAAGAAGTGGTTGCTTTGTTGGCAGATCAAGTCCCATCAGGAGGAAAAGGTGCGAGCTATGTGCCTTTTTTCGGGATGGATGCTTGGACAATGAGCTTTCCATCAAAATTATATAAACGTTACAAGCCTGATGTTTTCTTGATTTATTGTGTACGTCTAGGGCTTGGTAAAGGATTTGAAATGCGCTTTGAGCCTATGGCTGCATATATTGAAAAAGCTGAGCGGTTGGCAGAAGTGGAGGATGCTTTTGCTCATGCTTGTAGTATGGCTTATGAAAAAATTATTTTAGATCAACCTGAACAGTACCAGTGGATATATAAAAGGTTTAAACATCAGCCGCAAGGAATTGCAGACTATTATCGCAAATAGTTATAGAATGATGACCAAGAAAATTTGTAGGAAAATAGCAGCGTGCGTAATACCAGATTATTGAATGCCTTGAATATGCAGGAAGTTGACTCCACGCCCGTGTGGGTAATGCGCCAAGCAGGGCGCTATTTGCCTGAGTACCGTAAAATAAGATCTGAAGTGAAAGATTTTATGACATTATGTAAAACACCAGACCTTGCATGCGAGGTGACAGTTCAGCCTTTAAAGCGGTTCGACTTAGATGCGGCGATATTATTTTCAGATATATTGACAATACCTGAAGCAATGGGATTGGATTTAGCCTTTGTTTCAGGTGAGGGCCCTGTTTTTGCCAGTACAGTTCGTTCGCAACGAGATGTTGAGCAGCTTGGTTGCCCTGACCCAAATGATGAGCTTGGTTATGTCATGGACGCAATTCAGCATGTTAAGCATGAGTTAAATAACAGTGTGCCTTTAATTGGATTTAGTGGTAGCCCTTGGACTTTAGCAACCTATATGGTGGAAGGGAGAGGCTCGAAGCAGTTTGCTGAAATTAGAAAGATGTTATACAGCTCTCCCGAAATATTGCATAATTTATTAGAAAAACTCGCTCAGTCAGTGACTCATTATTTGAAGGCGCAAATTGATGTAGGAGTTGATGTGGTGATGTTGTTTGATTCATGGGGAGGTGTCTTGACACCGCAGACCTATCAAGCATTTTCTCTGCAGTATATGACACAAATAATTTCATCCATAAAGGCTTATAGTGATGTGCCTATTATCTTGTTTACCAAAGGCGGAGGTTTATGGCTGAATGAAATTGTCGGTGCTGGGTCGCAAGGTGTGGGTATTGATTGGACGATTCCAATGAAGCAAGCTAAAAAAATCATTGGAGATAGAGCTTGTATTCAGGGGAACCTGGACCCCGCAGTGTTATATGGTTCAGTGACACAAATAGAAATGGAAGTGCAGAGGATATTGCAGGAGTTTGGATCAGGTAACGGGCATATTTTTAATTTAGGTCATGGTATATATCCAGACGTGGATCCCGACAATGTCTCTGCGATGATTTCTGCTATTCGTAAATTTAGTTGTAAAAAATAAGGATAATGAAATGGAGAAGAACTTTGAGTTCATGCGAGATAAAAAAACAGGCGAGATGTGGGTTGAAACACCGTTAACTGGTAAGAGCTTGTTAACGTTGCCAGCTTTGAATAAAGGGACGGCTTTCACAGAAGCTGAACGCATTACATTTGGTCTTATTGGCAAACTTCCTTATCAAATTGAGTCTATTGAAGAGCAAAAATGCCGAGCTTATGAGCAGTATAAATCCTTCAGAAGTGATATCGGAAAATATAGTTTTTTAAAAAACCTGCATAATATTAATGAGACTCTTTTCTATCGACTTGTGCGGGATAATCTTGGTGAAATGCTTCCCATTATTTATACCCCAACAGTGGGGGAAGCAGTGAAACGTTATAGCCGTCAATATATTAGTCCGCGTGGACTCTATATTGCCTACCCTGACCGCCATCGTATGAAAGAAATTATTGCGAATCGCACGAACCATGATATTGAAATTATTGTGGCAAGTGACGCTGAAGGTGTTCTTGGAATTGGAGATCAGGGTGTTGGCGGCATTGAAATCCCAGTTGCAAAATTAATGGTTTATACGCTTTGTGCGGGCATTAATCCGGGGCACTATTTGCCAGTGTTTTTGGATGCGGGTACCAATAATAAAGAGTTATTGGAAGATCCCCTTTATCTTGGCTGGCGTCACGAAAGAGTCTCAGGAGAAGAGTATGATGAAATGCTCAGCCTATTTATTGATGCTGTCAAAGAAGAAATGCCGAGTGCCTTCTTACATTGGGAAGACTTTGGTCGAGATAATGCTCGAAAAAACCTTGAACGCTTTGAAAATGAAATGTGTAGCTTTAATGATGATATGCAGGGAACGGCAGCAGTATTGGTTGCCGCGCTGTTATCTGCATGTAAACTAGCTGGCTTGGATTTTTGTGATCAGAAAATCGTAATATTCGGATCGGGCACTGCGGGTATCGGTATTGCAGATGAGATTGTTAGAGTATTGATCATGCAGGGACTTTCAGAAGAAGAAGCATACCAAAGGTTTTGGTGTATCGACAGAGACGGTTTATTGAGTGAAGGTGGTGATGCGCTGGACTTTCAAATGCCTTATGTTCGCAGAAAGCAGGATATTGAAGGCTGGAATCTAAATGAGCACGGGCATGCCTCGTTAGATGAAGTGGTCGACAAAGTTAAACCTACGACTCTTATTGGGTGTTCTGGAGTGGCGGGTGCTTTTACTGACAATATTATCAATAATATGGCTAAAAATAATGACCGACCTATTATTTTCCCGCTATCTAATCCAACGGAAAGATGCGAACGTGTGCCTGCTGACATTATTCGACTAACCGATGGGCGTGGATTGGTTGCTACAGGCAGCCCTTTTGGCTCTGTGGGTTATAAAGGAAAAGTATACCGCGTAGCTCAATGCAATAATGCTTTGGTGTTCCCGGGTATTGGGCTTGGTGTGGTTGCAATGAAGTGTAAAAAACTTACCTCAAATATGTTGTGGGCAGCTTGTAAGACGCTATCTAAGTACCCAATGAAAGATGATGCGCTGTTACCATCTCTTGATGAGGCTTACAGCGTGAGTCGCCAGATTGCTTTTTCAGTTGCGATGCAGGCGGTTGCGGATAAAGTGACCACGGTGGAGGATGCGCAAGATATTTGGCGTAAAATTGACAATATTGTATGGGAACCACGCTATTACCATTACAAAAAACCTATCAAGACATAAAACGAATAGAAAGTTGGGAATATTCGTTGACAAGAAAAGTAAAAGGGGTAGAATTCTCCTCGCTCCACAGAGAATGGTTTGTAGGGCGTTATGATATTTAACAAGAGAATTTAACTGTAAACGAAAGTTTAAATTAAGAAGACTT
>CAUZSH010000029.1:0-22482 GCA_963582935.1 Gammaproteobacteria bacterium | reverse complement strand
CCGCTTTGATGGCTTATGTCGGGAAAGGCGATGAAGTGATCTATTTTGATCCTGCCTTTGATGCTTACCCAAATATTGTGAATGCGGTGGAGGGTATCAGCCGACGTCTCCCTTTAAATAAAGACGGCACCATTAACCTTGATGCCTTAGCTGAAGCAATCAATGACAAAACCAAACTCATTATTCTAAATTCCCCACATAACCCCGTTGGATCTGTGATTTCAAAAGAAGAATATGAAACCGTTGCCAAGTTTATCGCCAATAAAAATATCCTCCTACTCAGTGATGAGGTTTATGAGCATATTTATGCTGGGAAAAAATTCACCAGCGCTTTAGAAATCCCCGCCTTACGCAAACAGCTGATTGTAGTGCAATCTCTTGGGAAGACCTACAATCTAACAGGGTGGAGAATGGGTGTGTGTATTGCACCCGCAGACATTCTTCCTTTTTTACAAGGCGTTAAACAGTTCACTACCTTTTCAGCACCGACCCCTATGCAACTAGCCCTTGCTGATGGCATTAATGATCACCCAGAATATTGGCAGCAATTACCAAACATGTATCAATCTCAACATCAAAAATTAATCGCTGAGCTAAAAAATAGTCGCTTTAAAATATTTCCTTGGGAAGGCTCCCCTTTCCAACTTTTAGATTACCGAGATATTTCAGAAGAGAACGATCAAGTTTTTGCCGAAAGATTAATCACAGAGCATGGCGTTGGCCTTGTTCCCATTTCATCTTTATACGAGACACCACAACATGGCTTCCTGCGTTTATGCTTTGCTAAGTATGATGAAGATCTAATTAAGGGTGCCAAGCTATTATGTAATGTTTAAAAGCACCTGCTTTAAATTAGTGTCCGCTATGCCCAAAACCACCCTGACCGCGCCTAGTGCCTTCACCAAATTCATTAACAAGATTAAATTTTGCGTGCACTACGGGTAAAATCACTAATTGAGCAAACCGCATTTTAGGTTCAATCACAACATCTTCCTGGGCACGATTAAATGCAGACACAAACAATTCACCTTGATAGTCTGAATCAATCACTCCTGTACCATTACCAAGCACCAATCCTTTTTTATGCCCCAATCCTGAGCGAGGGTAAATCATCGCCACCAAGTTTGGATTGGCGATGTGAATAGATAAGCCTGTGGGGACCAGTTTCACTTCTCCAGGTTTAACCACTACATTCTCAGCAATACAAGCTCTTAGGTCTAAGCCTGCCGAGCCATTAGTCGCGTATTCTGGAGTTTCTAATTGAATATCATCTCGAACAAACTTTATTTCAATTTCATGTGGCTTTGTAAACATTATCTTTCTTGTGCCATGGTGATTTTGGTCACTATACATGAACAAATATCAATATCAAGAGCAAGCATAAATTACCATCAAATCAATAGAGAGAAGAGTGAAGCCCTAAAACGTCAATCCTGGAAAAATACGCAACAAAATACACAACACAACAAACAAAGGCATTGCCGCAAAGATACTGTCTAGTCGATCCAGCGCCCCACCATGCCCTGGCAAGATATTACCACTGTCTTTAATACCCACAATACGCTTAATCATACTTTCAAATAAATCGCCTAGAAGTGCAAATAACACAATGGCAAAACCACAAAATACCAGCAACAAATAACCTAGAGCACTATCTACATGCAGAAACAAACCCAAAATGACACCACTCAGTCCACCTAAAATCACGCCACCCAAAAGCCCCTCTTTTGTTTTCTTAGGGCTAATGATTGGGGATAACTTGCGCTTCCCTCGAGATCTTCCCACAAAATAAGCACCACTATCTCCAACCGTAGTCACCAGCAAAACAAATAGGAGCAACATGGGGCTTAAGTCGTGAAGCATAGAGAGAGAAACCCAAGTAGGGACAATGACAAAAAATCCCATCAAATAACGAACCGACACAGAAATAGGTTTAATTTCTTTTGAACAACGCCATACGATCGCCCAAGCAACCATCCACCACACCACTGAAATCAACAATGTTATCGTGGTGTAATACATACTAATAAACATCAACCCTGCAGTAATTAAGACATATAAAATTCTTTGAGGTAAATTCTCAGCACCTGCAAATTTTGCCCATTCCCAAGCACAAATCATCAAAACCAGTATAGAGACAACTCCAAACCAAATATGGTTCAAGCCTAAAATTCCCCACAAAACCAGCAAGCCAAGTACAACACCTGTAAAAATTCGTTCTTTCACATTCTATCCTTATTTAAGTTGCTCCGACGTTTTACCAAAACGCCTTTCCTTTTGATTAAAAAAATTAATCGCATCATCCATGTCCGCACTTTTAAAATCAGGCCAAAGTACTTCTGTAAAGTATAACTCAGCATAGGCAATTTGCCACAACATAAAGTTACTAATTCTGTGCTCACCACTTGTACGAATTAACAGATCCACATTTGGCGTATCCAGTGTTTGCAACCTGCCTGCAAACAAGGATTCATCAATATCCTCTGGCTTTAACACCCCTTTTTCAATATCTTTAGCAATGGATTTTGCTGCAGTGGCAATATCCCAACAACCACTATAATCAATTGCCACACGAAGCTTAAGCCCCGTATTGTCTTGTGTTAACGCCTCTGCTTTTGCAACACCCTCGACAATAGACTTCGCTAATCGAGAGCGATCACCAACAACCTTTAATTGAACATTATTTTGATGAAGTTTTTTCACTTCAGAAATTAACACGTTGGTAAACAACCCCATTAATACTGAAACCTCTTCCTGAGGTCGACTCCAGTTTTCCCTTCCAAAAGCAAACAAGGTTAACACTTTCACACCAATCTTACCGCTATGTGAAATAACCTCATGTAAACGATTCACACCCGCCTTATGTCCCATTGTTCTAGGCAAAAATCGCTTTTTAGCCCAACGCCCGTTTCCATCCATAATAATGGCAACATGTTCTGGAATGGTATGGGGCAGGGTCGATTTACGTGACATCGCTCGAATAGAAACCGCTTAGATTTCCATTAAATCTTTTTCTTTAATTTCTGAGGCTTTATCCGCTCGTGCAATAAAAGTATCCGTAAGCTTTTGAACAAGGTCTTCACCTCTTTTCAACTCATCTTCAGAAATCTCATTTTCCTTATGCAACTCTTTCAGCATAGAATTTGCATCACGTCGAATACTGCGCACGGAAACTCTGCCTTTTTCAACTGATGCTCGAACAAGTTTAGTCATATCTTTACGCGTTTCTTCAGTAAGTACTGGAAGTGGTACGCGCAAACAGTCACCTAAGTTTGCAGGATTCAATCCAAGGTCTGATTTCATAATCGCCTTTTCGATTTCACCTGACATCCCTTTTTCCCATGGCGTAATTCCTAATGTACGTGCGTCAAGCACAGTAATATTTGCCATCTGACTTAAAGGTGTTTCCATATCATAATAATCAACCAGAATTCCAGACAATAAATCAGGATGTGCACGTCCAGTTCTTAGTTTTGACAGTTGATGCGCCAGAGCATCTAAACTCTTTTGCATTCTTTCTTTTGAATCTTCTAAAATATCATTAATCATTTTTCATCTCCGCTTGACACCCATGTGCCGATATTTTGACCAGACATCACTTTTAATAAATTCTCTGACTGTTCCATATTAAAGACACAGATGGGGATATTATAATCCCGACATTGTGTAAATGCACTTAAATCCATTACGGCAAGTTCTTTTTGAACCACTTCATCAAAGCTTACATGATGGTATTTCTTAGCTTCTGGGTTTATTTTTGGGTCTGCATCAAATACGCCATCAACCGTTGTTGCTTTTAAAATAGCATCCGCATCGATTTCAACCGCACGCAAACTGGCAGCACTATCCGTAGTAACAAAAGGATTCCCAGTTCCACCTGCAAAAATAACAACATTTCCATCTTGCAATAATTTTTTTGAGATGTGCGCACCTGCAGCAGGAAAAACACCCTCTACCGCTTTTGCAGAAAGCACCTCAGCTTTCACTCCGCTTGCCATCAACATATCACGTAAAGCTAAAGCATTCATCATCGTCGCAAGCATACCCATTTGGTCTGCTGTCGCACGATTAATTGTATTTTTAAAATTTGACTTCCCACCTCGGAGGTAATTACCACCACCAACAACGATGGCGATCTGAACACCCGTCTGAGAAAGTTTAGAAATAGTAGAGACAACCCCCATTGCATACTGGGGGTCGACACCGAAGCCATTGGGAGAGGCTAACGCCTCACCACTGAGCTTCAGAAGAATTCGCTTATAGCGAGTTGGGGACATTTTATGCTCCGTGAACCTGACTCATGACTTCAGCAGCAAAATCAGTTTCATTTTTTTCAATACCTTCGCCTACAGCAAAGCGTGTAAAAGAAAGCACTTTAGCATTATTTGCTTTTAGCAACTTGCCAACTTTTTGGCTTGGATCTTTAACAAAAGCTTGCCCTTCAAGAGACTGCTCATCAAGGAATTTACGTATTTTACCTTCAACAATTTTTTCAATAATGTTTTCTGGTTTACCACTGTCCTTAACTTGCGCAACAAAGATTTCTTTTTCTTTTGCAACCACATTTGCAGGCACATCACTTGCAGCAACAACCAATGGGCTTGATGCTGCAATATGCATAGCAATATCACGAGCAACCTCAGTGTTGCCACCCTCAAGCTCAACAATAACGGCAATACGCCCACCATGGCTATAAGTCGCAACGTGATCGGCTTTACCTGTTATAATCGCTCTACGAACATCCAATTTTTCACCGATTTTATTGGTGAGGTTTTTGCATGCTTCGGCAACTGTCTCACCTGAAGCAAGTTCTAACGCATCAATTTCAGCTTTAGTGGTTTTACCTGATGCCAAAACGGCATCCGTTACTGTACTGACAAAAGCTCTAAAGCTATCATCACGCGCAACGAAATCGGTTTCACAGTTCACTTCAACAAGCACGGCAACACCATTCGCTTCTTTTGCTGCGATAATGCCCTCAGCCGCAATACGGGAAGATTTTTTGTCTGCTCTCGCTTGACCTGCTTTACGCATAGCATCAATTGCTTTTTCAATATCTCCTTCGACCGCAACCAAGGCTCTTTTGCATTCCATCATGCCAGCGCCTGTACGCTCACGAAGTTCTTTCACTAATTTTGCTGTAACAGCCATATTACAATCCTCTATTAAATTAATACCTAGTGCTTTTATCTATCTTACTTAGCTTCTTCAGAAGCCGCTTCAGATTCTTCAGTTGTCGTATCTTCATCTTTCGTTGCTTGCTGCTTAGCAACCTGCTTACCATCAATAATGGCATCTGCGAAAGTTGCAAGATAAGTACGAATCGCGCGAACCGCGTCATCATTACCTGGGATAACATAATCGATGCCATCTGGATCTGAATTTGTATCAACAACCGCAACTACTGGGATCCCCAAGCGTCTTGCTTCAAGAATGGCAATATGCTCTACACGACTATCAATCACAACGATTGCATCTGGTAGACCGGCCATATCTTTGATACCACCTAGGGTTCTATCTAATTTTTCAATTGATCTTGTATTTTCTAACGCTTCTTTTTTAGTTAAACGCTCAAATGTGCCATCATCACGCATTTTTTCAAGGTCACGTAGACGCTTAATTGACTGACGAATTGTTTTATAGTTAGTCAACATGCCGCCTAACCAACGGTGGTTAACATAAGGCATACCACAACGTGTTGCTTCTTCTGAAACAACGTTTTGAGCTGAACGCTTTGTACCCACAAATAAGATTTTTCCATTCTGTGAAGCAATTTTGCCAACAAAGTTTACTGCATCTTGAAACATTGGAACGGTTTTTTCCAAGTTAAAAATGTGAACATTGTGATTAATACCAAAAATGTACTGTTTCATTTTTGGATTCCAGAAACGTTTATTGTGTCCAAAATGAACACCCGCTTTCAACATATCTACCATTGAGACCATAATATTTCTCCTAATTAGGGTTTATCTCCCATAACTCCCATTGTTCTAACTCATTTAAATCTATGATTATTTGAGCACCCAGAACTATGTGTCGAGCCATGTGTTTATTTGTTTGTTAAAATTCTATTGCTTTAAAAGCACAGGCTTTATACCATATTTGAGTATATTAAACAATATTTATGACTCGATTCAATCAATAGAAAAAAATCACATGGAACTTTAATGAGCATTATCATAAAAACAGAAGCACAAATTGCAAAGATGCGTATAGCTGGAAAACTCGCAGCCCAGGTACTTGAAATGATTGAACCACATGTTCAACCAGGCATCACCACCGATGAATTAAACACACTTTGCCATGACTTCATTGTCAATGAACAAGATGCTATCCCAGCCCCTTTAAACTATCATGGTTTTCCAAAGTCTATTTGCACCTCGATCAACCATGTTGTGTGCCATGGGATTCCTTCTGACAAGAAGCTTAAAAAAGGCGACACCATTAATATTGATATTACCGTGATCAAAGATGGCTATCATGGTGACACAAGCAAAATGTTTATCGTTGGAGGTAAAACCAGCGTCATGGCTGAACGTCTTGCCAAAGTTACTCATGAATGCTTATGGGCAGGAATCGAACAAATCAAACCTGGCAATACCTTGATTGATGTTGCGGCCGCAATTCAAAAAATCGCACACCGCAATCACTTTTCTGTTGTGGAAGCATTTTGTGGTCATGGAATTGGTGAAGGATTTCATGAAGAACCTCAAGTTCTCCACTATGTTGCAAATAAAAGACCTGAAATAAAAACGCAAAATATTGAACTAAAACCTGGGATGATCTTCACCATTGAACCTATGATTAATGCAGGTAAAAAAGCCATCAAAGTGAACGCAAAAGACGGATGGACAGCAACGACAAGAGACCGCTCCCTATCTGCCCAATGGGAGCACACTATACTGGTTACCGATACAGGCTATGATGTTTTAACCCTCAGAGAAGAAGAAAAATAATATGACCCACGAACTTGTCAGCCAAACAGAAATCAATCAAGTCTGCCAAACACTTCAAAAAGGCGGGGAAGAAATCACCATTGATAGAATAAAGAAAATACTTGGCAAAGGTCTTCACTCTGAACTTTCTGTGCTGATCAATTTATTTAAAACTAACAAACAAGCTGCCATTAAAGTCGCAAAAGCGGAAGCCAAAAATTCTGCTGAAAAAGAGTGCTCAATCAATCAGGTAGCAGAAGATAGCGCCACCAACCTGTCCCAAAGAATCAATAATCTTATTAAAGATAACCCCAATGCGGAAAAAATCACACTACAGCTACGAGACATCGTCCAAAAACATATTGACCAAGAAGTCTCAAATAAAGTAGCACTAGCAAAAAAAGACAAACTCAAGGCTGAACAAAAATATGACCGCATTGAAACGCAATTCCTTCATCTGCGTAGCCTCTATTACAAATTATATGAACTCAATGAGCGACTGGAAGATCACATCAAGCTTTCAAAGAATATCTCAAATGAAGCCATCAAAAAACTGCACTCTGAACAAGCAAACCCAATCAAAAAGGCCATGGTTAAAAGCACTCATATAGAACAACTAGAACAGCTATCCGGGCTACGAAAAGCAGCTTATAATCAGGAAA
Source organism: Gammaproteobacteria bacterium (assembly GCA_963582935.1). GTDB lineage: Bacteria > Pseudomonadota > Gammaproteobacteria > Francisellales > Francisellaceae > CAUZSH01. The sequence goes on along the minus strand of CAUZSH010000029.1, from coordinate 14,885 downwards.
GCAAAATCATTACCCTAAAAGTGACTGATTTTCATGCCCCCCTTCATAAAGTTATCCAGCTGGGTAAAAAAGGGGTACTCCAAGCAAAAGCCATTCACAATTATCAAACAAAGCTGTGGGAACTGACAAGTTACACCCCAACGACCATTAAATTTCTAGTACAAAATGGTTTTGATATTTCGGAAGAGTTACACGACCTCTTTAAAAAAATGAAAAAACAGCAGTAAATGAAACATCTCGGTGATATAATACGGCAGTATAATATTTACTGATTATAAGCTTGGAGAGATCATGCCATTTATTGTTACAGAGGCCTGTATTAAGTGTAAACTAGGCGACTGTGTCGAAGTCTGCCCCGTTGACTGTTTTTATGAAGGCCCGAACATGCTTGTTATTAACCCCGACGAATGTATTGACTGCGCCTTATGTGAACCTGAATGCCCAATCGAAGCCATCTACTCTGAAGATGAACTACCTGAGGGGCAAGAGGTCTTTATTGAACTCAATAGAGAATTATCTGAAACCTGGGAAAACATCACCGAAAAATGTGACCCACCAGAAGACTCAGAGCAATGGAAGGGCGTGAAAGATAAACTCCAGTATCTTGAAAAATAGATTATTGAACCGACTCTTGATAAAACACCCACACTGGACCTACAATCTAAGTCCGATGATATTAGCTTGCAGCTCAAAGCCAATCAAATAGAGCATCCTAATGCCGCTAACAACATTACTTTACACATAAACAATATCCCTTCAGAAAGCATCATGAAAAACATCAATGTGGGCGCACTCAAAATCACCGGCGGGTACTTCAATATTGCGGCAGAAGGCACTTGGACACAGGGCATACCCTTGAGCGTAAACTTACCACTAAAAATCACACTTAGGGATAGCACTCTAGCGGCTCGAGGCACCTCCACCCACATTCAATCACTCCCGTTAAACATGATCGTTTTAGGCAATCTTAGAAACCCATCTATCAAGTTTGACCAAAGCAAACTTTTACAAAATATCATTAGCTCTGGCGTGCAGCAACAATTACAAGAAAAAGTGACGAGTGGTATTAAGGACAAGGTTAAGGGTTTCAACTTATTCTAAGCCATAAAAAAGGAGCCGAAGCCCCTTATAAATTAAGGTAGTAAGTATTACTTACTTCACTTCCTCTTGACGAAGTGGCACACCTGTAATGACGGTTTCTACACGTCTGTTTTCAGCACGACCTTCCGCAGTCGCATTTGATGCAGCAGGGTTATCATATCCTTCGCCCAAAATTTCTATCCTAGACTCTGAGATACTTTTACTAATCAAAAATGCTTTAGAGGCTAGCGCGCGCGCTTTAGATAGGCGTTGATTATACGCTTCTTGCCAATCTAAACCTTCATCGGAAGCATAGCCCTTTAAGGTAACATCCGTATCAGGGTATTGCGTCATAAATGCTGCTAAGCGCTCCATTGCCGACTCACCTGAAGGTGTTAATTTACTGCTATCAAAAGTATATTTAACATCTAAATGCATGGCAACTGTATTACCTGAAATAGTATAGCACCCTACGGATTCCTTCGTTATATCTGAGGTCAGATCTGTGCACTCACTCACACCTTTTGGAAGCACATATTTTTTATGCACCATCGCATCTTTTTCAGAGCTTGAAAGCATGCTAGAGGAAACATCGCTTGCTCCACCAAAAGAGTATGTCACCCCAAAATCAATTAAGCTGCCATTTGGAATGCCGTTAGAGGCTTGTAATAAATATCTATAGTTACCCGAAACCCCTAGATTTTGATCGAAGTCATACTTTAAGCCACCACCGACGTCAACACCAACGCCAGATTGTCCTAAATGAAAATAGCCCACACCACCTGCAAGATAGGGTGTCCAGCGAGTTTGTGATGGTAAGTTCCAGATCCCTTCCGCACGGATAGTTGTACCTGTACTACCGTTTACGGCAATCTGTGCTGCAAAACTTTTTGAAAAGTTATACCCCACTGCGATATTTGCTGAAGGCGCTGCGTCTATTTGATTTGAAAACGGAATCAGTACACCAATGGAAGGCGCAATATATGGTTGTCCTGTGTGATCTATGCTATCGGCAAAAAGGCTTGTAGAGGCTATTGCCAACAGGGAGGAAGCCACGGTCACGGATAAAAGTTTTCTTCTCATGGGTTTTGCACTCTCTGTGATTAAAATTTCCTGATTACCATGAATATAGACCACCGTCACAAATAAAAGTAGTCGTGTATAAAAAACATTATGCAATTTTTCAAAAAAATGCTAAATTTCAGAAATAAGCATGCACATAATCCAGTTTAAAAGGCCGATCTTATATCGCAGTATTTTTTATATGCTTAAATTAAGGTTTTTCCTGCCATACTTATTGATATGGTTAAAAACTTTGATTTAAGTAGGTGAAAAAGACAAAGATCAGAAATCGGTAGTTTGGATTGGATTATGTATACCACATACACTATCATCTTATTTTAGATTTAACAGGACACAAATGCGACAATCACTGTTTACCCAGCCTTCTACAAAACTGCTACCAGGCAAATGGGATGTCTTTGCTTTACTACTTATCTTTACTATTATTATGGCACTCTGCTGGGCTGCCGCGCACATGGGTGGCGACTTCAATATTGGTACCCCTATTGCCATTTCACTAAGCCCGTGGATGCTCCCTAATTATGCCTTAGAAACCGTGCTGAGGATGTTTATTGCACTTGCCCTCTCCTTTGTTTTTAGTTTTATTGTTGGTGGTCTTGCGGCAAAAAATGAGCGTGCAGGGCGAATCATTATTCCGATTTTAGATATTTTACAATCCCTCCCTATTCTCGGTTATTTGTCGATTCTGATTGTCTTCTTTGTTTCCATGTTTCCAGGCTCTCTTATTGGCCCTCAATTCGCTGCCATTTTTGCGGTCTTTACCTCACAAGTTTGGAATATGACGCTCAGTTTTTATCAATCTCTCCGCACCGTTCCAAAAGAGCTTCGAGAAGTTGCAGACATTTATCAACTTTCTGGCTGGCAAAAATTCTGGCGACTTGACACGCCTTTTGCAATGCCAGGACTACTTTGGAATGCCATGATGTCTATGTCTGGTGGTTGGTTTTTCGTGGTAGCCTCTGAAGCGATTTCTGTTGGAAATCATGAAGTAATGCTTCCTGGTATTGGCTCTTACATTCAAGTTGCCATCAACCAAAGCAACCTCCATGCCATTTTTTATGCCATTGCCGCCATGCTGATCGTTATTATCCTTTATGATCAATTACTCTTTCGTCCACTGGTCACTTGGTCTGAAAAATTTGTGGTCACAGACATGCAAGAAGAGACGTCATCATCATGGTTTTTGACGCTCCTTAAAAGAGCACCGTGGATGCGCTCTTTTGGAAAGTTCTACGGAATATTTTCAGATAAATTCATTAACTTTGCGCCATTTAAAAAACGTGTTCGCCCAAAACGAAAGACGCATCAAATGGCAGAGACCTCTTACAGTTTTATCAATCAACTTCTTTGGTATACTGCACTAACCATTATCCTTGCCGCCTTTATATATCTTGGCTGGAGTTTTATCTATGCCGACACTGGTATTGATCTTACTGAAACTGCACATGTATTTGTGTTAGGATCTATTACGGCGCTTCGTGTTTTTGTGCTGATTTTAATTTGCTCGCTGATTTGGGTGCCTGTGGGAATATGGGTTGGCTTACGCCCTCGTGTCGCCCAAAAGGTACAGCCTATTGCACAAATACTCGCCGCATTCCCCGCTAACTTATTCTTTCCTTTGTTTATTATTAGCATTATTTACTTTAATCTCAATATCGAAATTTGGTGTGCGCCTTTAATGGTGCTTGGCACGCAATGGTATATTCTTTTTAATGTGATTGCAGGTGCTTCAGCCATTCCGTCAGAGCTTAAACTCGCCTCTGAAAACCTACAATTGAGAGGCACAACCAAATGGTTTAAGTACCTGCTTCCTGCTGTTTTCCCCTACTACGTCACAGGTGCAATTACCGCTGCTGGTGGATCATGGAATGCGAGCATCGTGGCCGAAGTGATGCAATGGGGCAACCATACCCTCATTGCCACAGGTTTAGGCTCCTATATTACTGAAAATACAATCCACGGTGACCTGCCAAAACTTGCCTTAGGCGTTGCAGTTATGGGTATATGGGTCACGCTCGTAAATCGTTTATTTTGGCGTAGACTCTATCGCTATGCTGAAAGCCGTTTTAGCATGAATTAAAAATAAGGGATAATATTAATGAACCAAAATGAAACCATCATCCATGTAGAAAACGTCTCCAAAGCTTTTAAAAAGCCAGACAAACAGGATCTACACGTACTGGAGAATGTTAACTTTCGCCTGAAGGAAGGGGAAATTGTGGCACTGCTTGGAAAGTCGGGCTCAGGAAAATCAACCCTCATGCGCATTATTGCAGGTTTAACGGCTCCAACTCAGGGTTCTGTTTCCTATCGAGGCAATGAAGTCAAAGCACCCGTCGCAGATATTTCTATGGTATTTCAATCCTTCGCACTGATGCCATGGCTTACCGTTCAGCAAAATGTTGAGCTTGGACTTGAAGCACGTAAGATTTCTAAAAAAGAAAGGCGACACCTCGCCTCAGAAGCCATTGATATGATCGGTCTTGATGGTTTTGAAAACGCCTTTCCTAAAGAGCTTTCTGGCGGGATGCGGCAACGTGTTGGCTTTGCGCGCGCCTTGGTTTTAAAACCTGATCTGCTTTTAATGGATGAACCTTTTTCAGCGCTTGATGTTTTGACCGCCGAAAACCTGAGAGACGATTTACTTGAATTATGGGAAAAAAATGAAAATATGAAAGGTATTTTGTTTGTCACTCATAATATTGAAGAAGCTGTATTGCTTGCTGATCGCATCATCATTTTTGGCAGTAATCCAGGTTTTATTCGCGGTGAACTGAGCATTGATCTTCCTCAACCTCGAAGCGGTCAAGATATGACGGTCACCAACTATATTGACGAAGTCTATCGTTTGATGACCACAGCAGAAACCTCTGAACTTCGAGAACGAATGAACCGTCGCAAAGCACTCACTATTGGCTATCGCCTTCCTGATGCCGATGTTGCTGAACTTTCAGGGCTTTTGGCAGAAATGGAAGAGCTGCAAGAACGAGGTGCAATTGATCTCCCTGCACTTGCGGATGAAGTGAGACTTGACATTGACGACTTATTCCCAATTATTGAAGTCTTGTCGGTATTGAAGCTCGCACAAGTTTCTGATGGTGATATAACCATGACAAACCTTGGCCGAGAATTCATTAATTTAGATATCATTGAAAGAAAAACACTGTTTGCAAAACTGCTCATGATAAATATTCCACTAGCACGTCATGTGGTTAAAATCTTAAAGGAACGTCCTCACAAACGGGCGCATGAAACACGGTTCTTAACCGAGCTTGAAGATCATTTTAGTGATGATGAAGCACAACGCATATTTGACACTTTTATTGAATGGGGACGTTATGCCGAGCTAATAGAATATGATTCCACCAGCGGGAATGTTATCTTAGATGAGACGCATTTATAGCCCTTAACCATCCCACCTCAACGCTTCATTTTCTTCGCATAACGTTCTTTTTTTCGTTGATGCTCTGCTCGCAACTTCTCTGGTTTTTTTCGATCCTTAAAAGGATTATCTGAATTTTTCAATTCTAATTTAATGGGCGTGCCAACAAGCTTAAAAGCTTCCCTAAAAAAGTTCATGAGATAGCGTTGATAAGACACTGGCAGTTTATCCACTTGGTTACCGTGAATCACAATGATCGGCGGATTATGCCCACCCATGTGCACAAATTTAGGTTTAATTCGGTGTTTCCCTGATACTGGGGGATTATGGTCCTCCATCGCAATTTTCATCACTGCCGTTAAATCTTGCGTGCTAATTTTCTTATTTGCACTTTCATATGCCAAACGAATAGACTTAAAAAGGTGTCCCACATTAGTACCATGAAGCGCTGAAATAAAATGTATATCGGCAAACTCTGTCACAAAAACCAGTTTACGTTTAATTTCTGTTTTAATCTGGTCACGCTCATAATCCGACATGCCATCCCATTTGTTAATCGCAATCACAAGCGCTCGCCCTGCATGTAAGGCAAAGCCCACAATAGAAACATCTTGCTCAGTCAAACCATCGTGCGCATCAACGACAATCACCACGACATGCGCATCACGAATAGCTTGCAACGTCTTAACAATCGAGAACTTCTCCAATACTTCACTGACGCGGCTTTTGCGGCGCACACCCGCTGTATCAATAATGGTGTAATCTTGCTCCCCTCTCTGAAAAGGGATATAAGTACTATCACGAGTGGTGCCCGGAAGGTCATAAACCACAACTCGATCCTCGCCAATCATACGGTTGGTTAAGGTCGATTTGCCCACATTTGGCTTCCCAATTAACGCAAATTTAATGCCTTTAACAGCCTCATTTCGAATGTCAGCATTTACTTCTTCAGCATCTAACAAGGGCTCTACAGCATACTCTAAAAGTGCGCCAATCCCACGTTTATGCGAAGCGGCAATCGGCATTGGTTCTGAAAATCCTAGCTCATAAAAATCCGCACAAGCTGTTTCTTCTTGTATTCCATCCGTTTTGTTGACCACCAAATAAGTAGGTTTTCCACGAGAACGTAAAAGACCTGCAACATATTGATCATCTGAAGTAATACCAGCCCGACCATCTACCATAAAAAAGACCACATCTGCCTCTTCTATTGCCAAAATAGACTGATCTGCCATATAGGAATCAATGCCCTCATCTTCATCGGTCAAGCCACCCGTGTCAATCACGATAAAAGGCTTATCCTCAAACTCTGCATCACCATACTTACGATCACGTGTAACACCTGGCATATCATATACCAATGCATCTCGTGTCTTGGTAATGACATTAAACAGGGTTGATTTGCCTACATTAGGGCGCCCTACTAGGGCAATTACAGGAATCATATCACATCAAATTCATTGGCATTTTAAATTAATGGGGAATATACCGCATTTAGACTACAATGTCGACAAAGCCTCTTGTTTACGTTCAGCAATCATCTTTCTCTTTTTATGATCAAAAGGAGAAAGAATCAAATATGCCACCGGTACAATAAACAAAGAGAAAATTGTCCCAAAGAGCAACCCACCCACAAGCACCCAACCCACCATACTATTTGCCGTATTTCCAGGACCTGTTGCAAGCGCCAAAGGCACTGAACCCAAAACCATTGCGGAAGTCGTCATTAAGATTGGACGCAAACGTGTCACGGCCCCTTTACGGACTGCATCAAATAAGGATAAGCCTTCATTAAAGCTATCATTTGCAAACTGGGTAATCAAAATACCATGCTTACTAATCAAGCCAACCAAGGTAATCAACCCAATGTTGGTAAAGAGATTCAACTCACCTCCTGTAATGAGCATTGTCAGCAACGCACCGACAATTGACAAAGGAACCGTCAACAAAATAATGAAGGGATCTACAAAACTTTCAAATTGCGCTGCAAGCACTAAATAAATGAAGACAAGTGCCAAAATAAACAGCCCCAACATCGTGCCACTAGAATCCATAAATGCTGCAATCCTACCACCATAGGCAACTGTCACATCCCCTTTATGTTTTCCTATAACCTGATTGATTTCCTTATAAACATCTCCAAGTACATATCCTGGAGAAATATCTGCCGTTATCTTCGCGCTATTCATTCGTTGATAACGCGCAAGGCTACTTTGCCGCACTTCTTTCTTAACCGTCACAAGGTTAGAAAGTGGGACCATTTCCCCAGAACTGCTCGCTACATAAATTTTATCTAATGATTGAAAAGTCGCGAGGTCTTTTTGGTTCATCTGCACAATGACTTGATAGGTTTTATTACCTGACAAGACATTGGTAATGTGTTTGCCACTCATTAAAATACTGAAGGTATCCGCCACATCCTGCAAACTCACACCCAAGCTTGCTGCTTGATTACGATTAAAGGAGATATTATAGGCCATCGTGTTAAATTTTAAGCTCGTCTTCACATTATGTATCCCTTTATACATTTCAAGCTTTCGCATCACCTTGTTTGTATAACCCAATAAATAGTCTGTGTCTTTAAAGCTACCAATATACAGCACCACATCACCGGCATCGGAATCTGCACCAAAGCTAACCGGATCAGGAACGCTAAAACTTACCTTAATACCTGGAATTTTTTCTGCCGCTGGCGTAAAGCCTTTAATAATTTCTTCTGTTGAAAGTTTGCGCTTTCCCCAGGGTTCTAGCGTCACAAAATTCACCGAGCGACTGTCAAAAACCAAAGTTGAATTGCTTTGGATATTTGGATCATTCTTATAAACCGTGTCATTTAACACTGTGGTGTAGTAATCCGTATAAGGAACGGTAGAATTCGGTGGAGAATCGCTATTTGCCACAAAGTAACCAATATCCTCTTTAGGGATAAAGGACTGTGGCACAATCATAAATAACCAATAACAAATCGCCATTAGGACTAAAAGCGACATAACCACATAGTATTTATATTTTAAGAAGGTTCGCAGAGCACGATCATAAGCTCCATTTAGACGCTCAAATACCACCTCTAATATACGCTCAATTCGAGATTCTTTTTCTTTCTTATGTAAAATATATGCGCACATCATAGGTGACAGCGTCAATGCCACGAACCCAGAAATGAGCACAGCCCCTGCCAACGTAAAGGCGAATTCTTTAAAGATGGAAGCCGTTAAACCAGTCAGGAATCCAATAGGTGCATACACTGCTGCTAACGTAATGGTCATGGCAATGACTGAAAAACCAATTTCAGCACTTCCGATTAAAGCCGCTTCTTTGGGAGGTTTACCCATTTCAATATGTCGATGAATATTTTCTAATACTACAATTGCATCATCCACCACCAAGCCAATAGCGAGAATAATGGCTAAAAGTGTTACCACATTAATGGAAAATCCACACAAGAGCATAATGCCAAAAGCACCAATCACACACACTGGAATGGTTAAAATGGGGATCAATGATGCTCGAAGCGATCCTAAAAATAAAAAGACCACCAACATCACAAGAATAATCGCTTCAAGTAAAGTATGAAAACTACGGTCAATGGAGTTCTCTAAAAAAGTCGATTGATTATAGGTCGTAAACATAATCATGCCTTTCGGCAGGATCTTTTGGACTTCCTTGATCTTTGCCTCCGACAACTTAGCAACGGTAATCGGGTTTGCCGTATCGATCGGTCTTAACTCCATCCTAAGCGCGACTTTGCCATTAATACGCATAATACGATCATTCAAACTTGCATTACCTAACTTAACGGTGGCAATATCCTTCAGTCGTAAAATCGCACCGTTATCATCTCTGATAATCATATTCTCAAACTGTGAAGCATCTTTTAATGTTGTACTCGAAACTATAGAATAATTTTGCGCTTGACCTCGAACAGTCCCTCCAGAAAATGTAATGTTATTACTGGTTAACATATCCTGAACATTTGCTGTTGTCACACCAAAGGCTGCCATTTTCTGAGGATCAAGCCAGATCCTCATAGCATAACTTCCCGAAGCATTGATCCAAACACCACCCATACCAGGAATATTTTCAAAGAGTGGCTGAATATCTCTAGTCACATAATCATTTAATTGCGCTGACGTCATCGAGGAATCAATAAATCCAAGAGAAAGCACCGTACGTGCTACGCCACCATTCGTAATATTCGGCGGATTCAGATCATCTGGGAGCTGATCTGCCGGTATACCTGAAATTGCATCTCTAATCTGCCCCATTGCCAAGGTCATATCTGTAGAAGGATAGAAAGTTAAATCCACGGAACTACTACCATAGGAGCTTGTAGATACCATGGTTTTTAAGTTATCGACACCATTCAGGGCATTTTCAACTGGGATCGTAACCGTGTCTCGCATCAGAGAAGGACTTGCACCCACCAGAGAGTATTTGACGCTGGCTGTTTTTTCACTGATTTTTGGGAAATAGCGTAACTCTAAATAGGCATAACCAACAATTCCTAATACGATAATTAAAAGACTCAGAACAATCGAGAATACAGGGCGTTCTATGCAAACTTTAGAAAGTTTCATCTATGCCCCCTATTGAGAATTTTGGCTCGGTACTGGACTTGTCGGAACATTTTTTTCATTTTTTTTCAATTCCGTGGAAACGAAGGCTTTCATAGTCTTTTCATAACGCCCATCGCTACTTTCTTTTGGCGGCAGAATATCTGAAATAGTGATTTTATCGCCATCAGCCAGCTTATCACCACCAATAACCACAATCTTCTCATCTTTTTTAACGCCTTCGGTCAACTGCGCCCAACCCATTTCAATATGCTCTACTTTTACAGAAATCTGCTTCACAGTATTGTTTTCCTGAACGCCCCAAACAAAATTACCGCCTTGATTTGTTTGAATGGCGGTTTCTGGTAATGTTAAAACATGATGCGTTTGTCGAATAACCTGCACAACCGAAACGAACATACCCGGTGATAATAAGTAATCTTTATTTGGAATATTTGCCTGCAAATCTAAGGTACCTGTACTGCTATTAATGGTTGGGGAAATAAAATTAACAATGCCTCTAAATTCATCCTTAGGATAAGCACTAGTAGTCAGCGTGACCTCATTGCCCGTTTCAACTAAAGGCTTATTATTCGCAGGAATGGAATAAGCAACCTTTAAAGGCGCCTCTTGCGTTAACTGCACCAAATCTTTACCTGATGACATATAAGCGCCGGCATCATATTTGTAGCTTCCAAGCACCCCAGTGAAAGGCGCTAATATTTTTTTATGCCCTACCGCAATCTCTTGTTTTTCAACTTCGGCCTGCGCTTCCACTAAAGCGGCATTCTTCTGCTCGACATACTCTTTTGAGACTGCCTGTGACTTTACCAAAATCGCGGCACGTCGTGCATCTTGCTCAGCAACTGAGAGCTTTGCTTGTAAGGCTTTCAAATCAGCAAGATCTTGTGCGTCATCTAGTTTCGCAATAACTTCACCTTTCAAGACTCGATCACCATTTTTAAAATATTTATCTTTTAAATGGCCATCTGAGTTAAAACTCAGGTCAACTTGTTGGATGGCATCAATATGCCCTACAGCGGTAATAATTTCAGGTAAGTTAACCTCTTTTACCAGTGCCACATTCACCGCAAAAGTTTTAACTTCTGGCGCTTTGTTTGAATCATCTTGCTTATCTTTGGCAGCATAAGTAAAGCCTATACCAAGAACCGCTAAGAACAATAGTGAAAAAGAGATCCTTTTTACAGGTAAACGCATAACAAACAACTTTTCGTATCATAGATGCATCAAAGTATAATCGAATACGAAAAAAAGGGTATGGTTACAAAGATAATAAAATAAGAAAAATTGCCGACTCTCATCGGCAATAATATGATAAAAGTGTTTTCTGTTTAGAAGTAGACAGAGGTATCCAAAGTAATATTGTTAGAATGTTGTCCGTCATACATGCCCATCCATGAATACTCAAGGCCTAAGAATACCTGAGTCAATACTTCACGCTGCACAAAAGTCACGACTTCTTTTTGAACACCTGTGACTGATGGTCCTGTAGAGGCGTCACCGGCCACTGCCATTGGCATATTTTGAGTGTTGTAAGCACCATTATATGCTAATGAGAAGGTGGTTTTACGATCACTACCAAATATGTTGACATCCGGAGCATAGTTTCCTTGAAGATACCAAGCCCCTGCACGATTCCCAAAAGTGTACTTACGCTCCATCGTGGTCGTAGCCAAACCTCCAAACACAGAGTACTCTTGATAAGCCAAGTGACCTTCAAAGTTCAACACTGAGTTACGATCTTGACGGTTAAGAAGATCTCCAGTATCAGCTATCTGTTGGCTTGCGCCAATACCCGTATTTGCCATGTTGTACAAATAGCCCGCATTGACACCGTAAGCCACTTTAGTATCGGAAATCACGCCGTTATAGAAAACGCTATATAAGAAATTTCCGCTATAGTTTCCATTAGCGGGTTCTGTGGGCATCGTGGTACCGGTACCCGGGCCTATTTGCGCCCCTTTTTCTGCTTTCGTTGAAAACACACTTAAGTTAGTATTCAAACCATCCTTATAATAGCCCACGGTCACATTGGTAATACGCGCTGGACGGAAAAGTGCTTGAGAAATACCACTCACCCATGGTCCTCCACCTGCAAATGTCCCCAATGGCATACGATTTTTACCGACGGTCACAAACATTGGGAATTTATCCAAATTACCAAAGGTTACAAAAGCTTGTTGCAGCTTAATGCTGTTTTGGGTGGCATTGATCACCATATAGGTTTGTGTCCACTGATTGATATTCGCCATCACATCTAGATTAGCCGTGGTTAAGAAAACACCTTCGCCACTGTTGTAATTACCAGTTGCATTTGAGCGACCGCTGTCAAATGTGGTTGGTTTCGTGAAATCACTTCCCCACCAACCTTGTGTATCGGCCTCTAAATAACCACCAAAAACCAAGGCTTTATGACCATTTTCTTCAGAGCCAAATTTATTTTTAATCTGCAGCATACTTAGAGGCACTATAGAAGATGGAAATTCTTCGAAAGTTGTAGAAGGGCCATATTCTGTATCCTCATGAACCAAAGAAATCAAGCTACCACGGTTACGGAATGTACTGTATTCGCCATCACTATTCTTTGATATATCTGGATCATTAAAATAATGATGCCATTTATGGTCATTTTCTTCTAATTTAGCGATCTGGCCTTGCATTTTAGCAACATTAGCGTTCTTAGAAACATGGGCGCTGCTGTGCGCCACAACGGGCGTTTGTCGAGCTCTTGCCTCGGCTTCTAATTGATCAATACGTTTTTGCATCTTGTCCAAACGTTGCTCAACGCTCATAGAGGGTTTATTTGTTACGACAGTAGATTCAGCTTGCAGATTTGCAGACAGTCCTACCGACACGGCAAGAACTGCCAGTGCGGATTTCTTAATCATAGTTTTTCCTTTTTATGATTGATTATTAAACTTGAAATATAAATACTATCAGCAAAATTTAGTTATAAAAAGAGCCAAATATAAAAAACTCACATGAAACTATATGGATTTAATATACATTATTGATTTGTATGAGTTTTTTATAAAATACCATTAACCACCTCAGTGTAGCTAGGATTAATAATAAGCATAAAGGGTGTGTTTATTTATAGCCGTCTTTTTGACACTAAAACTTTCTAGCTGACTCTGATGAATTCTAACGTTTCTTTTCAACAATAAAATCAGCTTCATGTTTGGATTTAATCACTAATCCCTTTTCAGTGATAATATCTCTATCACCTAATTGGTAATGAGCATGGCAATACATACAGGTAAATCTATGGTATCGAAAAACCCTTAACATAATATAAAAGTACAGGCGTCTGCCATCTTCAACTCTAGTGCTATAAATTGGGTTTTTACAATGGTGACACTTAAAATACCATCTGAACCATATGAAATATAACATATAAGAATATGCGCCCATAAGCATGAGACCTATTGATATATATAAATATATATTTGATTCAGAGGCAATTAAGCAGAGTAAAGCAACAAGCGTTGATAGTGGAGTTATTACATGCACTAGAACAAATAGAGCATTAATACGTTTAAATTTAGGTATATTTATAACCTTTTCTATTTTGTATCCATCAATAAATGTGTGCTTTTTGTATTCATCATCACTAATGTATGAGAATCTTGTGTAATAACCGCTAATCATATTAGCCAGGAACATTCCAAATAAAGAGAACAGAAGAATGGCTGGTATTAAGTTGTACAGCTGGTTTATATAGATCAAGCTATTAGTGATAAACGCTAGTGGTATAATTATCCCAAAAATGAAAGCTGTAATGACGTATGGTTTAATACGCAAAAGATTTCCTCTATATTTTTGCATTGAATAAAAGATAACAAACAAGCTAATCAGAAATGGGGACATAAAAGCAATAGCAGAATATCCTCGCATTGTTTTCCCTATATCTTGATCTGCAAGATGATTTAAAAAATATATGACGTCATGAATCTGCATAATTAAAACCACCCTCCACCAGAGTGTGTATCGCCACCCGCATTTGCACCATTACCGCCATTGGAATTCCCTGATGAGTGAGAGGCCGCAGCGCCCATGCCAGGAGCTTGTGATTTTGCCCCTTCCATTGCTCCTACTTGTCTTGCAGCGTTTGAATTAGCCGCATTATTTGCTGCGGTGGTGGTTTTATCCGTAAGGGATGCGACAGAAGTTGATGCTTGCTCTGCAAAATACCCTTTTGCTACCGTAGTGGCCGTGGTCTTAAGAGCGTGACTGAACAAATTCGTCTCTGGCGAGCTTATGCGTGATATTCCATTTGTAAAACGTGAATCTGCATATGAACCGAACCCAGCACCACCAAAACTCATAACCGCATTACTAAAACTTAATGAGCTGTTAAAATCATTTATATTAAACTTACCACTTTTAACGGAATTGACAGCAGCAACGGAGGCTACACTCGTCGCGGTGTTTAATCCCATAACAGTTATCGTTGCACTAACAGCTTCTACCGACTGAAATGGCGTTGTAGCTGCTGCAGATAAGGCTCCTGTAACAGCTCCGACAATTGCACCCCAAAATCCAGCTTCATGATACCCTTCAATTCCCCCAATCACTGCTCCAATTGGAGCAGTTAACTCAAAATCAAATGGAGACAACCCGTTCGGATCAGTATACCTCATCGGATTATTATTCGCATAAGCATAGCGATTAAAACTAAATAAATTAGTCGGTGTCACAGGTGCAGGATCATATCCCATAAACCTACCTACAACAGGGTCATAGAATCTGGCATTCATATGAAC
>CAUZSH010000028.1:0-22799 GCA_963582935.1 Gammaproteobacteria bacterium | reverse complement strand
TGACGTGAAAACCTATATTGAGTTTTATAATCATCGAAGATTTCACGAAACATTGGGCTATAAAAAACCAATGAATGTTTATAATGAAGGTTCAAATAGGGGCACGCCAAAAGAGCAGTTAGCACTTAAGGCAGCTTAAATATTATGGGAATAGGAATTTAGAAAATGTTGTTTGACAGATTGGGGTAGTATAGGTTACGTTATTTTTTTCCAAATCAAAACCAGCTCAAACTCTTGATCATTCAATTTTTCATGGCACCAAATTTTTAGAATGTCATTGGTTATTGAAAAATTCCTTTCAAGACTTCTTCCGGGCCAAGTGGGCTCAGAGGAAACAGAAACATGGTGATAGGCTTTGCCATCTTTGGCATCATAAGTTCCGGCGTAGCTCACATGATGCAGGAGGTCTTTATCTAGATCATTATGATGACAGGATAGGATTGCTGACATGGTCGTTTCATTATACATAATAATCCCAATAGGATTTTCTCCCATAGGATATGACAGATTTCCCTCATGATCTTTAGATGTCATTGAGATCAGCTGCCAGGATCCCAGAATAGGGTTTGCCATTTTCAATTCCTCTTATAGTTTACTAACATGACCATCTTTATGCGCAACCAATACCACATCAGCAGGACGCAGTGCAAAAAGCCCACTGGTGACAACGCCTGTGATTTGATTAATGGCTGTCTCAAGTTTTTTTACTTCCATAATTTGCATATTATGAACATCTAGGATGATATTGCCATTATCTGTTATGGTATCTTCACGATAAATAGGTTGCCCACCAAGTTTTACAAGTTCGCGCGCAACATGTCCTCTCGCCATTGGAATGACTTCCACAGGTAGGGGAAAAGTGCCGAGTATATCGACAACTTTTGATTCATCTACGATACAAATAAATTTCTTTGCAACCGCAGCCACGATTTTCTCACGGGTGAGGGCTGCACCACCACCTTTGATCAGTTGTTTTTGGTGGTTGGTTTCATCTGCGCCATCCACATAAATATCAACGGAAGAAGGATAATTTAAGTCTTTGACTTGGATACCATGCTGTTGTAATAATTTTGTGCTGGCTTCGGAGCTTGAGACGGCCATATCTATTTTATGTTTGATTTTGGCAAGTTCTTCAATAAAGAAATCCACCGTGCTGCCTGTACCCACTCCGACGACCATATCAGGTTGAATGTATTTTATGGCTTCTTGTGCAACGAGTTTCTTTAATTGATTTTGATCCATGCTCATTCTCTTTAAGGTGTTTTTAATTTACTAATCTATCATGAATTATTTTAGGCATGGAGTCTACCAACGATAATCCCAGATAGTGTTTAAGTTTGATTGTGTGAAAATATCATTGCTAAGTATATTAAAGGGGGGTTGAAAAATAAAAAGTAACCCAATAATGATATAAAAGGCTAAATACAACCACCATACTTTGATCGAAATCACTTGAATAGCGCGTAACATTGGACGCTTTACTTTTCCGCTTGAAAGCTCACTTGCAATGAGTTCATCTAGGAGAAGGTGAATGACATAACCTAGAAAGATAAAAATACCACCATACCAGGCTTGCTCTTCACCAAAATCAAAAAAGTGCCATAAGATGATGGCTGTTGCTTGTGCAAAAATAATGGCAATGGGAAGCGAATGTAGCGCACCTCGTCTTTCAGTGATATTTTTAAATGCGTGGATGATACAGAACCGAAAAAGAAGAAATGCGGCAATGGCAAGGCAAAGGCTAGGTATGATGCCGATTTTAGGTGAGGCTATCCATAAAATAAAGATGCTAAGAATGAGGCCAAGGATATTGAAAACTGAGTTCCGAGAGGTGTCATTGTCTGAATCCATATCAGGAAGGAAAGTGCCAATAATGCCGAAGACAAGAAATAGGATGGCATTGAATTCTGAGGTGATCCCTGCGGTATAAAGTGCGCTGGCACATAAGGCGCTGATACCGGTTCCTGCGATAGTGTGGGTGTTGAAATTAGCCATGTTTTGAAGAATATGATTTTTATTTATGGTAGAGGAAAAGGAGATAAAAAGCGATGGCGCCCGTTGTTAAATTTGTATTGGGTGGATTGTCGGGTCTAATCATTTACCCTAGACCTTTTCTATATTTCTGTAAGCCATCACCCCTTTGTTAATGGTAAAAGCATGAAATAAAGGAAATATCACCTATATTTATAGTATGTGATAATAGATAGAGAGCTTATAACGAGGTGATGAGATGAAAAAGGTCAGTAAAACTTCATTTATCCCTATTTTTGTAGTAGCAGTATTGATTGCCTTGGTTTATGTGGCTGCAGACTCGCAAACCCCACCTGAACCAAATATTTGGTATAAAATTAAATTCATCTAGCCCACTAGTGTGGGCTATGACTTTTCTTGGGCGTATTAAACAGTCGCCAATGCTGCATTTAAAGTATGGCTCGGGCGCATTGCTTTAGAAACCTTATCTGCATTAGGATGATAGTATCCACCCAAGTCCATAGCGTGTCCTTGAGCTGTATTTAGTTCAGCAACAATCTTGGCTTCATTCTTTGTTAAGGCTTCAGCAAGGGGCTTAAAATAAGCTTGAAGTGTTGAATCCTTTGTTTGAGCTGTCAGAGCTTGTGCCCAATACATCGCAAGATAAAAATGGCTACCACGATTGTCAAGCTCACCCACTTTGCGAGAAGGCGATTTGTTATTTCTGAGGAATTGGCTATTTGCTTCATTTAAAGTTTCAGCAAGTAGCGCCGTTTTGGCGTTGCCAGTTTTTACGGCAAGGTCTTCAAGTGAAACGGCTAAGGCTAAGAACTCACCCAAAGAATCCCATCTTAAGTGGCCTTCTTGAACAAATTGTTGTACATGCTTAGGGGCTGAGCCTCCAGCGCCTGTTTCAAATAATCCACCACCAGCAAGTAGGGGAACGATTGAAAGCATCTTAGCACTGGTTCCTAACTCAAGAATCGGGAATAAATCAGTTAAATAGTCACGTAAAACATTACCTGTAACCGAAATGGTGTCCAACCCTGCTTTGACACGCTTTAAGGTATAACGAATGGCATCTTCTGGTGACATGATTTTAATTTCAAGACCTGAAGTGTCGTGGTCTTTTAAGTAGGTTTCAACTTTAAAAATAAGGTTTGTGTCATGGGCTCTATTTTTATCAAGCCAGAATATAGCAGGATTACCAGTGGCTCTAGCTCGGTTAACCGCCAATTTTACCCAATCTTTAATAGGCGCGTCTTTTGCTTGGCACATGCGCCAAATATCCCCTTTTTCAACTTTATGTTCGAGATAAATATTTCCAGCGGTATCCACAACACGAACTGTGCCCGCTTCAGAAAGAATAAAGGTTTTGTCGTGTGAGCCATATTCTTCTGCTTTTTGCGCCATCAAGCCAACATTGGAAACATTGCCCATTGTGGTGACATCAAAAGCACCATTTTCTTTGCAGAATTGGATGGTTTCTTGGTATATTCCAGCATAACAGCGATCTGGGATCATTGCGATTATATCGTGTAATTTGCCATCAGTGCCCCACATTTTACCAGATGAACGAATAGCCGCAGGCATTGAGGCATCAATAATAACGTCACTCGGAACGTGTAAATTTGTAATGCCTTTATCTGAGTCTACCATCGCAAGGTCTGCTTGGGTTTGGTAGACGGCTAAAATATCGGCCTCAATTTCAGATTTTTGAGCGGCAGGCAGGTTTTTAATTTTGGCATAAACGTCTCCTAAACCATTGCTAGGGTCGACACCAAGTTCTTCAAAAATTGCGGTATGCTTTTCAAAAACATCTTTGAAATATACAGTGACAGCATGACCAAACATGACAGGATCAGATACTTTCATCATGGTGGCTTTAAGATGTAGTGATAACAAAACGCCTTCGGCTTTTGCATTGGCGGTTTCTGTTGCAAAGAACTCGCGAAGCGCTTTACAGCTCATAACGGAGGCATCAAATATTTCGCCAGCTTGAAGGCTAACTTTATCTTTCAAAATTATGGTTTTACCTGCCTTGGTAACGAGTTCAATTTTAACATCGCTCGCTTCTTTTTTGATAGCTGATTGTTCGTTGCCATAAAAATCAGCATGGCTCATGTGTGCAACACGGGTTTTGGAATCCGCACTCCAAGCTCCCATTGAGTGGGGGTGTTTTTTTGCATACTCTTTTACAGGTGCGGCAACACGGCGGTCAGAGTTTCCTTCTCTTAGTACTGGGTTTACAGCGCTACCAAGCACTTTTGAAAAACGTGCTTTGATGGCTTTTTCAGCATCTGATTTGGGATCTTCTGGGTAATTTGGAATATCATATCCCTGACCTTGTAGTTCTTTGATAGCGGCATTCAGTTGTGGGATAGATGCGCTAACATTTGGAAGTTTAATGATGTTGGCATTCGGTGTTTTAGCCATTGAACCAAGCTCTGTTAAAGCATCTATTTGTTTTTGATCGTCGGTTAAATTATCAGGGAAGTTTGCAATAATACGACCTGCAAGTGAGATGTCTTTGGTTTCGACCTCAATATCAGCAGCTTGCGTAAATGTTTTAATAATGGGGAGTAGGGAAGCCGTTGCCAATGCGGGTGCTTCGTCAGTATGAGTGTAAATGATTTTTGAATTCGTCATGCTATTCGTCCTTAGTTTTAGTCATACAGAAAGGTTTAATCGCATGGCATAATAGCACGAAAAGTGTCAAATTAGTAGTTTTCGTTTAGCGATGATGCTCAAAAATGGGATAAGAATCGAACAAGTTTTTTAGTTCTATTTGCATAAAGGATGGGTTCATAATATTTGCTAATGACTTTTTTCGTTAGTTCACCCCAAGTAGGGTAGGGCGCAATGAATTTACTGAGTTTACCAATGGATAAATGATTATCTATGGCGATAATCCAAGGGTAGATGAGTTCGCCTGCGTTTTTCCCAACAATGCTGACAGACACGGGGTTTCCTTTGTGATCAAAGGTAGCTTTAAGCTTTCCAGTTGTTTGTTTTTCGGTTTGCGCTCGATCAAGCTCTGAAAAGTCCACCGTAATCGTTTTACCTTTTGGGTGCTCTTTGCTTGCCTGTTCGTGTGAGATGCCGACATGTGCCAACTCGGGACTGGTGTAAGTTACCCAAGGAATGGCTTTATAATTAACTTTGGTGGGCTTTTTAAAAAGCATATTTTGAATGACGATTCCTGCATGATAGCCCGCAATATGTGTAAATTGGAAGCCACCGGTGACATCCCCCACTGCATAGATCCGCTTGTTAGTGGTTTTAAGCTTTGTATTAACTTGGATTCCTTTAGAGGTGTACGCAACGCTTGCTTTTTCAAGTGCAAGATTATTAAAGTTTACTTGGCGCCCTGTAGCGACCAGTAAATGACTACCCGTAATGCTTTTGGTTTGATCGTCCTGTATAAAGGTCACGCAGATTTCATCATTAGGGGTTTTGCTAACGGACTTAATTTCTGTGGCATGTTCATAAATAGAAACGCCACCTTTGGTCAGCTCATCTTTTACGATGCAAGTTAAGTCCGAATCATCATGAGGTAGTAGTTGTCTGCGCTGCAAGATTGAGACTTCTGCACCCAATAATCGAATCGCTTGAGACAACTCACAACCAATGGGGCCACCACCAATGGTGATAAGGTGCTTTGGCGCTTCGGTAAGATTGAAAACGGTTTCATTTGTAAGGTATTCCAGATCGTTTAGCCCAGAAATATCTGGAATAAATGCTCTAGATCCTGTTGCAATGACAAAGTGCTTGGCAGAAATGTGTTCTTTATTTAAAAGAATCGTATTTTTATCTATAAATGTCGCATTGCCCATTTTAACTGTGACGCCAAGTGATTCAAAACGTTCCACAGAATCATGGGGCTCAATGGTTTTGATGACTTGCTGGACATGCTGATATACTTTTTGGTAGTCAATACTGATTCCATCAATATGAATGCCAAGTTCAGACATTTTTTTGAGTGACTTCACTGCTTTTGCCGCGGCTAAGATGGATTTAGATGGGATGCATCCATAATTAAGGCAATCACCACCCATTTTATGATTTTCAATTAAGCAGACATTTAAGCCTAATTGAGCTGAGACGGAGGCAATGCTTAAACCACCTGCCCCAGCACCAATAATGCAAATATCATAAATTTCCTTTGCCATGATATTAATCCTTTAAATTGAATTTCTACGTTTATGGGGCGGATCGTTTTTTATATTTTTTATATAAAATTGGGAGTAAAGAAATCAGCGCCAATGCAATAATGGGGATAATGACTTGGGGTTGAAAAATAATTCCCAAGTCGGGTGTTTGGTTTTTATCAAAAACAGCATTAAGGCTGTTACCAACGGAAATATAAATAATTGTCCCTGGAATAATGCCAATTAACGTTCCAAAGAAAAAAGTTCTGAATTTAATGCCGAGTAATCCCGCAATAATATTGATCAAGAAGAATGGGAAAATTGGGAGTAGCCTTAAAAAAAGCATGTAACTGAAAGCATTGGATTTAAATCCTGCTTCCATTTTGTGCATGAGTTTTCCTGATTTTGCGTAGAATATTTCTCGAAAGGCGGTTTTTGCCGCATAGAAAATGATGGAAGCCCCGAATGTTGCGCCAATAACAACATAAATCGTACCTGTGGTAATGCCAAAGAGGAATCCCCCTGTTAAGGTGAGAATAGTGGCGCCAGGAATGGTCAGAGCAACTGTTACAATATAAATCGCAATGAAGACAAGGCTAATTAAAATAAAATGGTACTCGGTCCAGTTTTTAAGAATGGCACGTTTTTCTTTAAGCTCTTCCAAACTAAGGTAGTGATGTAGGTTGAAGTAAAAAAAACAGAAAAACCCAAGTGCAATGATGAGGAGTAAGCTATATTTTTTGAGTTGATACATCTTTGATTATTTGTTTTCTTTGGAAATATCAATAATTTTTTCATTTGCCTTAGTGAGTTGGCAGCGATAATATTCAAGGTCCTCTTCTGAAGCTTTTTTAAGGTGACGGATTTGACCATTTAGAAAAGCAATTTGGCTTTCAAGTGTGTCACGAAGTTCATTAACTCGGTGGGTTATTTGTGTCTTGATTGCTTCGGCATATTGACGTGCATCACGCCCCATGTTTTCGGCAGACTCTCTACGTGATTGTTCTTTAATCAGTGCGGAATGGAGCTTTCTAACTTTTATTTCGAGGTCTTTTTCATTGAGAATAATATCCCATTCGTTAGACATCGTGTTGAGCATTTCTTGGCTCAGATTTCTAGCATTATTGATGAGTGCTTGAACATTTTGATCTGCAGCAGTCGTGATCGCTTCGGCTGGCTGTGTGGCTTGAGTTGGTGCTACTTCAGGTTGCGCTGCGGCGGTTTCTGTCGCAGGTTTTGTGGCTGCGGCGCTCGATGCAAGAGCTTGCTCCTTCCATTCTTTATAGAATTTGCTAATGGTTGTGGTGCTACCAACACCGCCTAGTTCTTCTCTGATTTTGAGAATGGTGATTTTTTCGCCTCGTAATAAGAGTGCTTGAGCGGCTTCAGCCACTGCTTCGTATGTAATTCCAGGACGTGCCATGGGTTTTCCTCAATAGTTTTAAATAGCTAGAATGCGATGTTCAATTGATCTATCACGGCAGTCTTATATGAGATTAATATAAAGAATAGCCTAAGTTGTTGAAAAATTATATCAAGTTATTTTTTTCAGTCAAACATTGGTTATACTAATGAATGGTTTTTATTCCTTTATTAGCAATCATTGGGAGGCATTATGCCAGTTATTCGAGATGAAAAAGAGTTGGATCGTGTTCGTTGGGCGATAAGACGTGGTATGTTGGAACTAGACTTAGTCTTTGAGCCTTATGTTTTAGGGTGTTATATGACATCTTCTGAGGCGGATAAGTTGGCTTTTTTGGCTTTGTTAGAATGTGAGGATGCGGATTTGTTTACGTGGTTTTTGAAGTCACAAACACCCGATCCTGAACATGTTGATATTGTGAATAAGATTTTAGCGTTTAAGAAGCAGAGGCATTCGTGAGGAGTTGCAATACATCTCTCGCATAGTTGATTAATTCTGCTGTTATGTTTGGATATGCCTTGTTAATCGTTGATTAAAATGGTTAATTTGCATATATATGCATTATGATTGTATGTTAGACACCGGAAGAATGAATGATCGATCCTACTAATATATCCTCTGGCGACTGGATCGCACTGTATGGTGCAGTGTTGGCTTCTTTAATTGCGGTGGTTGCATCTTGTAATCGACGCTATCCTGTGGTGGCCGAAGCTGATTAAATTTCAAAGACTATTTTTAGACACTTTAGGCTTGTTATGAGCCACGATTACATAAGCGCCCTAATTTGATGGGGTAGCTCAAAGTCATTTTCTTGATCTAAGCGATAATGAAAATCTTTCACTTTTGAGCAATATTTTAAAAACACACCCTTGCAATCCCTGTTAATCACCCCATATAAATCGGTACAGATATTTTTAATTTAAACGAAACGTGATGAGGAACTTGTAGATGCAACAAATGAGAGGAACAACCATCCTGTGTGTTCGCCGAGACGATGAAGTGGTCATTGGTGGTGATGGTCAGGCAACCATGGGTGATATGATTGCCAAAGATAATATTGTTAAGGTAAGACGGTTAAGTAAAGATAAGGTGCTGACTGGTTTTGCTGGCGGTACGGCAGATGCTTTTACCTTGTTTGAACGCTTTGAAGATAAGCTTGATTTCTATCAAGGCAACCTTGAGCGTGCAGCGGTTGAGATGGTGCGCGAGTGGCGTATGGATCGGATGCTCAGTAAATTAGAAGCGATGATTGTCGTGGCGGATGAATCTAAATCTCTGATTATCTCAGGGGTGGGTGATGTCATGTCAGCGGACGAGCTGGGTATTTTATCTATCGGCTCAGGTTCCGCTTATGCGCGTTCTGCGGCACGTGCTTTGATGCTAAATACGGATTTATCCGCGCGTGAGATTGTTGAGAAAAGCTTAACCATTGCAGCTGATATTTGTATTTATACTAACCATAATTTTACTATTGAATCCATTAAAACAGAAAAAGAAAAGGTCGTATAAGATGTCACAGATGACACCAAAAGAGATTGTAAGTGAATTAGATCGTTTTATTGTCGGTCAAGATGATGCAAAAAAAGCGGTTGCGATCGCATTGAGAAATAGATGGCGTAGAATGCAATTAACGGGGGATATGCGTCAAGAAGTAACCCCTAAAAATATTTTGATGATTGGTCCTACAGGGGTCGGTAAAACGGAGATTGCAAGACGGCTTTCCAAACTTGCCAATGCGCCTTTTGTGAAAATTGAAGCAACAAAATTTACCGAAGTTGGATACGTGGGCAAGGATGTTGATTCCATTATTCGGGATCTTGCAGAGATTTCGATTAAAATGACTCGTGAGCAAGCAAAG
Source organism: Gammaproteobacteria bacterium (assembly GCA_963582935.1). Lineage (GTDB taxonomy): Bacteria > Pseudomonadota > Gammaproteobacteria > Francisellales > Francisellaceae > CAUZSH01. Next base: position 13,396 of record CAUZSH010000028.1, on the reverse strand, counting down.
AAAAAAGTGACTTCAAGAGCAGAGGAGGCCTCAGAAGAACGTGTTTTAGATGCCTTATTACCGGCAGCAAGAGAGAGCAAAGTGGGCTTTGCTAATGAGCCTGCCAAACAACAAGAAGAGCACAAAACAGAATCTTCAACTCGTCAATTATTCAGAAAGAAATTGCGAGCAGGCGAACTTGATGAGAAGGAAATTGAACTAGAAGTGGCAGCGCAAATGCCAAGCATGGAAATCATGGGCCCTCCTGGCATGGAAGAAATGACCAACCAGCTTCAGGGTCTATTTTCCTCAATGGGCAGTGATAAAAAAACACGCCGTAAAATGAAAGTAAAACATGCGTTGAAGTTACTGGCAGATGAAGAAGCAGGCAAGCTGGTAAATGAAGACGAAATTAAAGCGAAGGCACTTGAAAATCTTGAGCAGAATGGCATTGTTTTTATTGATGAGATTGATAAGGTTTGTAAAAAATCAGATAACAAAGGCGGCGAGGTCTCTCGTGAGGGGGTGCAACGCGACTTGCTTCCCTTGGTTGAGGGCTGTACCGTTTCGACTAAATATGGAACGGTGAAAACGGACCATATTTTATTTATTGCGTCAGGGGCTTTCCATGTGGCAAAACCTTCTGATTTGATTCCTGAGCTTCAAGGGCGTTTACCCATTCGTGTGGAGCTTAAATCATTGACTATCGAGGACTTTGTCCGTATTTTGACAGAGCCTGATGCGTCATTGATCAAGCAATATATTGCATTGATGGCAACAGAGGGTGTGGATATTTCTTTTACGATTCAAGCGATTAAGAAAATTGCAGACATTTCATGGAATGTGAATGAAGAGCTTGAGAATATTGGTGCGAGACGTTTGCATACGGTGATGGAGCGTTTGCTTGAAGAGATCTCTTATGATGCTCCCGATCGTTCTGGCCAAAAAGTAGAGATTGATGAGAAATATGTTGATAAAAAACTCGGTGGGCTGGTGAAAGATCGCGATTTGAGCCAGTATATTCTTTAACTCCAAATGATGACAATTCGTTAAGATATCCCTTATTATTCTACCAATCGGTATAGAATAAAACTGTTGTCCCCTTTAAACTACTTGCATAAATTGAAAATAGAGTAATTGGGATGACTTATAATTTTTGTGCGGGACCCGCCATATTGCCAGAAGGCGTTTTGAAAAAGGCGCAGGCACTTTTATTGGATTTTAAAGATGGGGTCTCCATTCTTTCTATAAGCCACCGTGATCCTGCATTTGAAAAAATGGGTGTTGGAATAAAAGCAAAGCTCAGGAAAATTTTATCTATTTCAGATGATTATGACATTATACTGATGCAAGGTGGGGCAACTCTTCAGTTCTCAGCGATTCCAATGAATTTTGCGCAAGATAAAACAGTGGCTTATGTCAATACGGCGGCATGGTCTAAAAAAGCGATGCAAGAGGCGGCTAAATTTTCAAAGGTGATTGAATTAGATCAAGGATATTTAAGTGCGGCTGAGCAACGCTTTGATCAGCATGATGCCAATGGGGCGCAATATATTCACTTTACGGATAATGAAACTATCGATGGTGTTGAGTTTCAGTATGTGCCGAAGGTAGATGACATACCCATTATTTGTGATATATCTTCTAGCTTTCTTTCACGGAAAATTAATATCAACGATTTTGATTTGTTGTATGCTGGGGCGCAAAAAAATATTGGCCCCTCTGGTGTGAGCATTGTTATTGTGAAAAAATCTTTATTAGCAACGATTGAGGGTAAGAATATTCCCACGGTATTAGATTACCCCCCAAATATTAAATCAGATTCTTTGCTAAATACGCCAGTGACTTTTTCATGGGCAGTCGTAGATTTGGTGCTAGATTGGTTTTTAGAATCAGGTGGGATTGAGTATTTTGAAGCTTTAAGCCATCAAAAATCAGCACTAATATATGGTGCCATTGATGAGCTGTCATTGTTTTCAAATTCTGTGCCAAAGGCGGTTCGTTCTCGGATGAATGTGATTTTTAACCTTTCTACAGAAGAACTTTGTGAGAAATTTTTAACGGAAGCAGAGTCCGCCGGATTCTATGGTTTAAAGGGGCATCGGAGTGTGGGCGGCTGCCGAGCGAGTTTATATAATGCTATGAATTTGGACGGCGTACAGACTTTAGTGGACTTTATGACTAAATTTAATGAAGTGAATGCCTAGGAAAAGAAAATCAAAAGGAAAGTAATATGACAAGCCAATCGGGTTATCAGGGTGTTCCTGAAAGAATAATTGCCATAGATGGGCCAAGTGGTGTTGGAAAAGGTACGCTTGCTAGGTGGCTATCTCATCGGCTTGGCTATGAGATATTAGATAGTGGTTCAATTTATAGATTAGCAGCACTTCACGTGTTGCGCAGTAAGGTGGACATTCAAAATCAGGATGAAGTGGTCTCGGCTTGCGCTAAAATGAAAATAGCGTTTGAATCTAATTTGGACACAATTCAAGTGTTTCTTAACAGTGAAAATGTTTCAATGGCAATCCGAAATGAAAAAACAGGAATGACAGCTTCTATTATTTCAGCTTACCCTGATTTAAGAGCGTTACTTTTGCAAAAACAGAGGGATTTTGCCACCGATAAAGGGGTCGTTGCTGATGGTCGAGATATGGGAACGGTCGTTTTTCCAGAGGCGAAGTATAAATTCTTTTTAGATGCGGATGCTAAAGTGAGGGCCATGCGACGTTTTGATGAGTTAGTTGCAAAGGGTGAAACACCTGATTTTGATAATGTTTATGAACAGTTAGCCAAAAGAGATCACCAAGATCGTACTCGTAAAGTTGCGCCATTAGTGGCAGCTGATGATGCAGTGACCATTGACACAACAAGTCGAAGTATAGAGGAAGTGCAGTTACTGGTGCTGAGACATATTAACTTCTCTACAGGTATCCTGTTATGACATTATCATATCGTTATCTAGTGTTAATGCCTATGATGCTTCAGGCTGCTTACTGGGGCATCTTGAAAGTGGCATTGCCTATTCTACCAAGTTTGCCAAAAATTTTTGATACCTCAGACCATGCATTACAATTAATTGTTGCGCTTTCTTTTATTTTATCGGGATTATCACCACTGTTTTGGGGTCCTTTGATTGATTCAATGAAGTTTAGGAGATTTATCCTTCTCAGTATTATGGTTGGTATTGCACTTTTAATTGTTACCTCTACGGCAAGTGATATTTATATCTTTGGTGTGTTCTATATTTTAGGATGCATAGTGGCTTGTGCCTTAACACTGTGCGCTCGATCCTTTCCTTTTATCTATTTTAAAGACGAAGATCAAATAAAAAAATCGATGTCTCTCTTAATTTTTGGAGGGTACACTGGCGCTTTTTTATCCCCTTATATTAGTGGTTGGGTGAGTGCTGCTTTTGGCTGGCGATATGCCTTTAGTGTTATTGTTGTTTGGATGTTCTTGATTTTTTTAATGGTGCGGATGTTAAAAGAAGATGATCCTGTTGGCGATAAGCGTCATTTTTTGAGTAATATTAAGAACATGTTCCAACACTTTAAGCGTCTTTCCTTTAGGAAAAGTTTATTGCTGTTTGCTGTTGTTAATGCAATAGGCCAAAGCTATATTATTTCTATACCATTTTGGTTGTCGAGAGTACATGATATACCACCTCAAAATATAGCGAATTACTTGTTTCCACTTTTGTTGCCAGGGATGGTTTTGCCATTTTTTTCTGCTTACCTTTCGCGTAGATTTTTTGATAAATTTTTGATGTGCGTTTATATTTTTATTTTTATGGCTGCGGGCGTGCTTTGTTTCGTTTTGTATTTAATCACAAATGTTCCTCTCTGGGCTTGGGTTATTCCAGGCGTCCTGGTTAATATTACCTGTGTAGGAATATTTCCAATACTGTCATTTAATATGTTTCAAAATATTAAACAGAATATTAGTGCAGCATCTGGATTGGTGTCTTTGGTGTGCTATACGGCTGGTGGTATTGGCATGTATATTTCAATTTATATTGGATTAGATACTTTCTATTTAGAAGGTGCTTTTATTCTTTTAATGGGAGCGGTGTTTTACTTTGTAATGAGGACAATGTTTCTAAGTCGTTAAAAACTAAAATAAATTTATTGAAATGCTTTCGTAATATTTATTGCCAGCTCTGATATAAAGCACATTAATATGAATATATGAAACAAATATGCTGTTGTCCCATTCATGGGTGGATTATATCGCAACAACAAAGATCATATCTCCCATAGACATATAGTCGATGCTTGTTATGATAGTAAGCATAAAGGATGGGAACGGATCCCAACATAGGAAAAAGGAATTTTCCACAAGGCAAGGAATTTTACAGGATGTAAATGCGCCTAGGTTATATAAAAGGATATTTCTGCTTTAGGATAAGGCAGTGCTTAAGGATGAGCAATAATGCAATGAGGTAAAAAGGAGCTTTTACTGATTATGGCAAGGGGTTTCAGGAAGAAGCCGGCCAGCAGAAGATAAAAGGAAATGCTATTATAGGATTTAATAGCCGTCAAGGATGACGCAACTCTACTGTATGATAGAAATTTATCATACGATCACACCGCCACCCAAACAAACATCACCGTCATACAATACTAATGATTGTCCAGGCGTTACTGCACGTTGCGCTTGTTCAAACGAGACACCTGCATTGCCATTTTGATCTAGGTTAACTTCACAGCGCTGATCTGATTGACGATAACGTGTTTTAGCTTTACATGTAAACGCTTGCGCTGGAGGCATTCCTGCAACCCAAGTCATTTGTTCCGCCAGTAAGTGGTTGGATAGAAGGAGCGGGTGGTCATGTCCTTGAACAGCAATTAAGACATTCCTGTCTAAATCTTTCTGTGCAACGTACCAAGGCTCCTCAGGACGATTTTTAACACCGCCAATGCCAAGTCCTTGTCTTTGCCCGAGTGTGTGGTACATCAATCCATGATGTTTACCAATGACAATACCATTTTCATCTTCGATAATTCCTGGCTGGGCAGGGAGATATTTGTTCAAAAATTCTTTGAATTTACGCTCGCCAATAAAACAAATGCCCGTACTGTCTTTTTTATTATGTGTGACCAGTTCATGCTTTTCTGCAATGGCTCTCACCTTGGGCTTTTCAAGTTCACCAATAGGGAAAAGTGCATGTTCTAACTGGTGCTGTTGTAGGGTGTATAAAAAATAAGATTGGTCTTTATTGTGATCTAGACCTTTGAGTAATCGATATTTTCCGTCAATAAAATCTTTTCGAGTATAGTGTCCTGTCGCCATAAATTGACCACCCAACATTTTTGTATAGTCTAAAAAAGCCTTAAATTTTATTTCCTTATTACATAAAATATCAGGATTTGGTGTGCGTCCTGCGCCATATTCTTGTAGAAAATATTCAAAAACATAATCCCAATATTCAGCGGCGAAGTTGATTTTTTTAAAGGAGATGCCGATTTGTTCACAAATAGCCTGTGCGTCTTTTATATCATCTTCGGCAGAGCAAAATTCTTCGGTATCATCCTCTTCCCAGTTTTTCATAAAGACGCCAGTCACGTCATAACCTTGCTCTTTAAGTAGTAAGGCTGAAACAGATGAATCAACGCCACCTGAAACCCCAACAATGACTTTTCCTAACATTAATCAGAATCTCTTTTTAGAACAGCTAGGAAAGCCTCTTGTGGAACTTCTACATTGCCCACTTGCTTCATCCGTTTTTTACCTTTCTTTTGTTTTTCAAGGAGTTTTTTCTTACGAGAAATATCACCACCATAACATTTTGCTAAAACATTTTTGCGAAGAGCCTTCACATTAGAACGTGCCACAATCGTGCCACCAATAGCAGCCTGAATAGCAACATCGTACATTTGTCTTGGGATCAATTTAGATAGACGCTCAACGAGCTCTCTACCTCTTGTAGTGGTTTGGTCATTATGGATGATGCTGGCAAGGGCATCGACTTTTTCGCCATTAATCAAGACATCTAAGCAAACCATTCTTGCGGCTTGGTAGGTATGAAGATCATAATCCAAAGAGGCGTAGCCACGGGAAACAGACTTTAATCGATCAAAGAAATCAAGCACCACTTCAATCATTGGAAGATCATAGGTAATGGAGACTTGGCGACCGACATAGAGTAAGTCAACTTGCACGCCTCGTTTCTCAATGCAGAGCTTGATCACAGAGCCAACATAGTCTTGAGGTACAAGAATATTTGCGCGAACGATTGGCTCTCGAATTTCAGCAATGGCGGCAGGATCGGGGAGTTTAGATGGATTATCAATATCCATTGCCTCTCCAGACTTTAAGAACACTTTATAAACCACGGTAGGGGCGGAGGTAATTAAATCGAGATTATACTCACGTTCTAGGCGTTCTTGGATAATTTCCATGTGAAGCATACCCAAAAAACCACATCTAAAACCAAACCCAAGTGCTTGGGAGACTTCAGGTTCAAAAAATAGGGAGGCATCATTCAAACTCAGTTTATCTAAGGCTTCGCGGAAATTTTCATAGTCATCCGTGCTCACGGGGAACATACCGGCATAAACTTGTGGCTGTATTTTTTTGAAACCTGGGAGAGCTTGCTCGGCTGGATTTTTTGTATGTGTTAAAGTATCTCCAACCGGTGCGCCATGAATGTCTTTAATGCCTGCAATAACAAAACCAACATCTCCTGCAGAGAGCGCATCTTGCTGTTTCATCTTGGGGGTAAAGACACCCACTTGTGTAGCTTGATGACTTTGCCCTGTAGACATGGCTGTGAACTTATCATTTTTCTTTAAGGACCCATTTTTAATGCGAACCAAAGAAACCACACCAAGGTAATTATCAAACCAAGAGTCAATAATAAGCGCTTGTAACGGTGCATCAGGATCACCTTTTGGCGGTGGGACAAGCCTTACAATGGTTTCTAAGACATCTTCAACGCCAATGCCTGTTTTGGCACTACAGGTTGTGGCGCCAGTGGCTTCAATACCGATAATATCTTCTATTTCTTCACAAACACGTTCGGGTTCTGCTGAGGGTAGGTCTATTTTATTTAAAATAGGAATCACTTCAAGTTTTTGCTCAATGGCCGTATAACAGTTTGCAACGGTTTGAGCTTCAACACCTTGTGCTGCGTCTACGACTAATAGCGCACCTTCACAAGCAGCTAGAGAGCGAGAAACCTCGTAAGAAAAGTCGACATGTCCGGGTGTGTCAATAAAGTTGAGCTGGTAGGTTTCGCCATCTTGCGCTTTATAGTCTAAGGAAACGCTTTGAGCCTTGATCGTAATGCCACGTTCTCGTTCAATGTCCATTGAGTCTAGCACTTGCGCTTGCATTTCACGTTCAGCAAGCCCTTCGCATATTTGAATAAAACGATCGGAGAGCGTGGATTTTCCGTGATCAATATGTGCAATGATGGAGAAATTTCTAATATTTTTCATGTAATGAAGTTCAATGGATCTTTATGCCTAAATTATAGCTGAACATTGTACATGAATTAACTTAAAAGACATGAACTAATTAAATTGGGTTAAAAAGTAAAGATATGAGGTGTGCTAGTTTGTTGCGGATGCACCATAAATTATTTGAAGGTAGCCGGTATAGCAAAATCAATTAGATAGGTAGGTTTATAATGCTTTCTGTGGATATCTTAGCCATAAATTTGACAGTGACAGCTCTTTGACTAGGCTTAAAATTGTATATAACTGAATGGCATTGTTCAAAAAATCATCAAGTTATAGCGGTGAAGGCAAAAAAAGGGGAAATGTATGCAACATGTTAAAAAAATCATATTAGCATCCATGGTGGCAATGAGTGTTATTAGTAGTGCTGAGGTGAATGCGTCAGCTTTTCAGATTTGGGAACAAGATGAAGCTGGTTTAGGGAGCGCTCATTCTGGTGGTGCTGCTGAAGCCAATAGCGCTTCAACTTCTTACTATAATCCAGCGGGAATGGTGCGGCTAGATCGCCCTGAAATGACAACGGGAATAGCGTTGATTTACCCTCTTGTTAGTTTCAATGGAACGTTAACGAGACATGTTGCGGGGACTGCTTTACCGCCAACTCAGCTAAATAATGAGCAAGGTGGTAAAAAAATATTACCAGTTCCTAACTTCCATGCGGTGCTCCCATTTGAAATATCTGGACATAAAGCAGCCGTGGGTTTTTCTATGGTATCTGTGTTTGACGCTTTTACAGACTGGGCAGATCGGGGTGATCCGCTCGAAAATGCAGCAGATATTTCAAGCATTAAAACAGTGACAGCCGGACCTACGTTTGGGTTTTCTGTAACAGATAAATTTTCTATAGGTGCTGGGGTTGGCGTTTCTTATGCTTTTAATGAAGTTAGTCAAGGGGTAGATTTCGGAGCGACTGAATTTGGGTATGTAGATAATAATTTTTCTGGGTTTGGTGTTAGTGGGCATGTTGGTGTGATGTATCAGTTTAGTGAAAAAACAAGAGTGGGTGTCACCTACTTTAGCCCAATTACATATCATATGGACGGAACATCTAAGGGGACAACACCTATACCCAGCAGTAAAAATGTCGATACCTCTCAAACATGGACTTTTCCTGAGTACGTGATTGCGAGTATTTTTCATAATTATGAAAAGTTTGATTTTATGGGTACAGTAACTTGGACGCATTGGTCTCGTATACAGTCGCTACAAATTGAATCATTAGTACCTGATGCGGGTACCAATCCTATTGATCATATTCTTAAAAAAGAAATCGTTAATATAAATCAAAAATTTAAAGATACTTTCGCAATAATGTTAGGCACAAATTATCATTATAGCGAAAAATTCACTTATAAGTTTGGGCTGGGTTTTGATATGTCTCCCACAAATGATGCGGCTAGAAACCTACAACTGCCGGATTCAAATCGCTTAATGGCTTCGTTGGGTTTTCAATACCGCCCCTTTGACGATGTGATTTTTGATTTGGGCTATATGTATGTGTATGCTTTGCCAACAACATTAAATTATACGGCTCCTCCTGGGATTAAAGTTATGAGCACGGGTATTGTTAAAAATGATATTAAAGGAGATATAAATGCAAGTGCCCATGTTTTTGGTGCTCAGTTAACCCTTAAATTCTAAAATAAATATTGCTAAGCAGATTCCAAGCTCATATGGGGTTATAATATCATACTAACGATTAGGATATTGATCCTTTAAAAAGTATGAAAATAATATGACCTCTACACTTGAAAGCTTGCAACAAAAAATAAATGAATCAACGACTCAAAATAGAGGGTTATTGATTCGTAAGCTTATTGAAATCAAACAAGGGCTTCGGCAAGGCAAAGACCAAGCGCAAAAAATCACTGAACTTGAAAACTTGCTTGAAGCATCCTTGAATGCAGTTGCCATTCGGCATCTGCTATTACCTGATATTGAATATCCTGAGCTTCCTATTTCAGATCGCGTTGATGAAATCAAAAAAGCGATTACTTACCATCAAGTTATTATTGTGGCGGGCGAAACGGGGTCAGGTAAATCCACACAATTACCTAAGATATGTTTAGATCTAGGCCGTGGGGCACAAGGATTGATCGGACATACGCAACCTCGTCGATTGGCGGCACGCTCTGTTTCCAACCGTTTGGCAGAAGAAATTAAAACTTCCGTGGGGGATAAAGTCGGTTTTAAAGTGCGTTTTAGTGATGGGACCTCTGAAAATACCCTAGTAAAGCTAATGACGGATGGGATACTATTGGCGGAGATTCAGAATGACCGTTTACTGTCACGATACGACACGATTATCATTGATGAAGCCCATGAGCGTAGCCTGAATATTGATTTTTTATTGGGTTATCTAAAACAAATGTTGCCCAAACGCCCTGATCTTAAAGTGATTATTACCTCAGCAACCATTGATCATGAACGATTTTCTAAACATTTTAATAATGCGCCTATTATTGAGGTCTCAGGGCGAACTTATCCAGTTGAAATGCGTTATAACGACTATTCTGAATATTATGCCGAAGGTATGACACAACCTGAAGCGATTGGGGATGCGTTGAATGAGTTATCTCGAGGAGGGAATACTGCTCAGAAGAATGCAGACGTATTGGTTTTTCTCGCTACAGAAAGAGAGATTCACGAAACGGCTGAGTATTTACGAAAGCTGCAGCTTCGTAATACGGAAGTGATGCCCTTATATGCAAGGCTTTCTAATGCGGAACAGCAAAAAATATTTTCAAACCACACGGGCAGACGCATTATTCTTTCCACCAATGTGGCAGAAACTTCCATTACTGTGCCAGGCATTCGTTATGTGATTGATCCTGGGAATCTGCGGATTAGTCGATATAGTTATCGGACTAAGGTGCAGAGACTCCCTATTGAACCTATTTCTCAAGCAAGCGCTAATCAGCGCGCAGGGCGTTGTGGTCGAGTAGCGCCCGGTATTTGTATTCGACTGTATTCAGAAGAAGATTTTCAGTCTCGGGTGGAGTTTACAGACCCTGAAATTCAACGAACGAATTTGGCATCGGTTATTTTACAAATGCAGGCTTTGGGCTTAGGGCGGATTGAGGATTTTCCTTTTCTTGAGATGCCAGACAGTCGATTGATTAAAGATGGTTATCGCTTATTGCACGAGCTAAAAGCCATTGATGATAAACGCAAGGTATTGCCATTGGGCCGGATATTATCACGATTGCCACTTGATCCTAAATTGGCGCGAATGTTGGCAGCAGCAAATGAGTTTAAGTGTTTAAGAGAGCTGTTAATTATTGTAAGCTTTTTGAGCGTGCAAGATCCCAGAGAACGCCCCATGCAATTCCAAGAAAAATCCAGTCAATGCCACCGACAAGATTGGCATGATCAATCTGATTTTATGACGGTGATTAATTTGTGGAATCGTTACCATGCAGAAATGCGAGAATTATCCAATAATCAAATGCGTCGATATTGTCAGAAACAATTTTTATCTGTGATGAAAATGCGCGAATGGCGAGACATTTATCGTCAGTTGAAAGAACAGGTGTTAGGGCTTGGTTGGCGTTTAAATAAAGTGGATGACAATGCGAAATTGGCGTATGAAAACATTCATAAATCTTTAGCGACTGGATTGTTGAGTTATATCGGATTTAACCATGAGGCTCGGGAATATTTAGGTGCGCGCGGGATTAAGTTTTTTATTTTCCCAGGGTCATCTCAATTTAAAGGATCACCTAAGTGGCTGATTACCTCAGAGCTTGTGGAAACGACGAAGTTATATGCAAGATCGGTGGCACGGATTTCGCCAGATTGGTTGGAAAAAATCGCGGATCATTTGGTAAAACGTCATTATTCAGAGCCTTTTTGGAGTAAGAAAAATGCCAATGTGATGGCAAGTATGCGAGTGAGTTTGTATGGTTTAGATATTGTACCGAATCGTAATGTTGCTTATGCATCGATTGATTCTGTTGTTTCACGGGAAATATTTATTCGTCATGCCTTGGTATATGGTGAATTTCAGTCCAATGCAGATTTTTATCAATACAATCTGATGTTACTGGAGGATGTAGAGGAGCTAGAGCATAAATCTCGACGCCGTGATGTTTTGGTGGATGATGAGACACTTTTTAGTTATTACGATAAATTAATTCCAGAAGATGTTTGTAACGGTGCGACATTTAATCGTTGGTTAAAAGCATTGAATGAATCAGACCGTAAGCAGCTGTTCTTTGAAAAAGAAGACGTGATGCAGCACGGAGCAGAGGCAATCACAAAAGTGCAATATCCTGATGTGCTTCAAGTGGGAGATTTTGCTTTGCCTTTGTCTTACCATTTTGAGCCGGGCGCTAAAGATGACGGTGTGACGGTGGAAATCCCTGCGGTATTAATTGAGCAAATTCCTGTTTCTAAGATGGATTGGTTGGTGCCTGGAATGCTTGAGGATAAAATTATTGCCTTAATGCGCGCGTTACCCAAAAACATTCGGAAAGCCTGTGTGCCTGTACCACATTATGCTAAGGCGGTTTTGGAAGCCATTGGGGAGATAGCTGAGAGTGATGCAAAGGGCGAAAAACAAGATTTTTATGCCGTTTTGGTCAAGCAATTAATTCGAATTACGGGAATGGTTTTTGATGAATTGGTGTGGGCAGAAACAGTATTAGAGCCACACCACAAAATGAATTATCGTGTGGTAGATGAAAAACGTAAAGTGATAGCAGAAGGGCGAGATTTTTCTAAGATAAAAAATGAACTCAAAGAAAAGGTTAAAACAAAACCTCAAGCAAAAATAGCCTATGTTGATAAAGGGTTGGTAGATTGGGGTTTTGGTGAGTTGAAAAAGTTTATTAAAGTAAAGCAATATGGGATTGAATTAACACTTTATCCTTGTTTGATAGATCATGTCGATAGTGTTGAATTGACCGCATTACCCTCACAAACAGAAGCGGATCTTCATACATTGAAAGGGATTCTACGTTTATGCATGCTCCGTACTGCAACGATTGTGAAGGGTATTCGAAATAATATACCTGAAAACACCAAGCTCTCCTTACTTTTTGCCAAGATCGCCAATAAGCAAGAGTGGCAAGCAGATTTTTTAACAGCTGTGTACGCTTCTGTTTACCCACTTGATGTTTTACCTCTCCCGAGAAACAGTGATGATTTTTACAGAATATTGGAGGCGGGGCGAGGTGAGCTTATAATGCAAGCTGAGAAGATGGCAAAGCTACTCGTAATGATTATGAGCGAAGCGCAAGTGCTACAAAAGAAGCTGGCTCGAAAGGCGATTCCTTTAGATTTGATCGAGATTTATCAATCTATTAAGACCGAAATGGATGATATGATTTATGCAGGGTTTATTCAAAAGACACCTCTGAAGTGGCTGTCGAGAATAGAAATCTACCTTAAGGCATTAGATAAACGGTTGGAGAAAGCACCGCGTGTATTAATTGCTGACCGAAGCTATGTTTGTGAAATGGAAGACTTGAAAAGTAAGTTGCAACAGAAAATAAAGCAAAGGGAATTAAAGTTGCAAGATGCAGCGGTACAAGAAATTCATTGGCTAATGAAAGAGTTATGGATTTCTTGGTATGCACAGGATTTAAAAACGGTTGAGTCTGTGTCGGTGAAGCGGATAGTCAAAAGGATTGCTGAATTGTAAAATGGATAGAAAGCTTGCGTTGTTGTTGAACATATCTTATATATTAGGAAATCCCTTTTTTTGACACTCTTTGAGAAATGTATATAATACAGCCTGAAAATTATATCCCCATACAAATCAGGCTGTTATGGCTTATCCAAACCACAATAAACGCAAACTTCAGACGTATAAATCAATCTTTATTGAGAATATTGAAAACTTCGCTGCGAGACAGGGAGAGGCGAAGCCGAGGTGGAGTAGTCCTCAGAAGGGCTGCCTTTCGGCTCCATTGAGAGATTGTGCGTAGCGCTTCGACCTTTGGAAGCTG
>CAUZSH010000027.1:0-22884 GCA_963582935.1 Gammaproteobacteria bacterium | reverse complement strand
CTGTGGAGCGAGGAGAATTCTACCCCTTTTACTTTTCTTGTCAACGAATATTCCCAACTTTCTATTCGTTTTATGTCTTGATAGGTTTTTTAATAACCTCACAAGCCTTTACAGACTGAAATCCTCTGGGCAACAAAACACCTCTAAGCGCTCGTTTCCCTTTATATATATCAATATCTCTCCCTGATATCTTCATATGTCGCCTACCTGAATAAATAACAATTGCATCACCTTCCTTAAACAAAAGCATATGCTGTACATATTCACCCGTGGCTTCTTGACTCGGAATACCGATCAGTTTATTTCCTTTTCCTTTGTTTAAAACAGGAACTTCTGCCAACTTAATAATCAAACAACGCCCCTGATTTGTGATTAACGCAATATATTTTTCAATATCCATGTTTTCAACATCTTTTTTTGCAATGGATATCGGCGCAATTAATGCTGACTTTCCTGAAAGGGAGATAACTTGTTTGCCACCTTTATTTTTAGAGATCATATAACTAGCATCACCTAAAAAACCAAACCCACCTGATGAGACCATCAATACTTGATCCAATTCATCTGCCATTAAAATATATTGTACACTCGATGACTTTTCAATTTTAATTCTACCGGTAATTGGTTCTCCTTGCCCTCTCGCCGATGGCAACTGGCTTGCCAAAACACTATATGACTTCCCAGCATCATCAAGAAAAAGGGCGTATTCATTGCTTCTCCCCTCATCTGAGGCTAAATAGGCATCACCAGATCTATAGTTCATTGAGAGCACATCGACATCATGCCCCTTTGCACACCGTACCCACCCAAGTTTTGACAAGATAACCGTCACACCTTCTACTGGCACCAAATCCGCTTCTTTAAGCGCCTTTGCTTCATCACGCATCACAATAGGAGAACGCCTTTCATCACCGTGCTTCGCTTTAACTTCTTTTAGCTCTTTAACCATCAAACGCTTTAGCTTCATTTCATCGTCCAGTAACCCCTGTAAATATTGACGTTCTAACTCCAACTCATCCTTTTCAGCTTGAAGTTTCATCTCTTCAAGTTTTGCCAAATGCCTTAACTTTAGATCAAGAACGGCCTCTGCTTGAGTGTTTGATAAATCAAACCTCTCCATCAGCTTAAGCTTCGGGTCATCTTCGGTTCTAATAATGGCAATCACTTCATCAATGTTTAGGTAAGCAATTAAAAAACCATCTAGAATATGTAATCTTTCTAGTATTTTATCTAGTTTAAATTCTGTTCTTTTAGTGATGGTATCTTTACGAAAACTAACCCATTCTGACAATATTTCAACAAGAGAAAATACTCTTGGTCGCCCATTCAATCCGATAATATTGAAATTAAGCCGATAGCTTCGTTCAAGGTCTGTGCTTGCAAAAAGATGACTCATTAATAATTCAGTATTCACTCGCCCAGACCGTGGAATCAAGACCAAACGAATGGCATGTTCAAAGTCAGACTCATCCCTAAGATCTGCCAACCAAGGAAGTTTTTTGGCGCGCATTTGCGCTGCGATTTGCTCCATAATTTTGGCACCTGAGACCTGATGAGGAAGCGCTGAAATCACGACATCACCATTCTCGATGGTATAAAATGCACGCAACTTTATGCTGCCATTCCCCGTTTCATAGGCTTTTATTCTCTCAGAAAGCGGGCTAATAACTTCAGCACCCCCAGGGTAGTCTGGAGCGGGTAAAAACACCATTAACTCCTCTAAAGAGCTTTTTGATTTTTTGATGAGTTGAAGACATGCATCGACCACCTCATTTAAATTATGTGGCGGAATATCCGTTGCCATACCCACAGCAATTCCTGTACTTCCATTCAATAAAATATTTGGGAGGCGTGAGGGGAATAAAGTGGGTTCTTTTAAGGTTCCATCAAAATTATCTGCCCAGCTCACTGTCCCGAGTTTCAGCTCTCTCAACAACACATCCGCATAAGCCGAAAGTTTTGACTCTGTATATCTCATTGCGGCAAAAGACTTAGGATCATCGATTGAACCCCAGTTTCCTTGCCCGCTGATAATTGGATAGCGGTAAGAAAAATCTTGCGCCATTAACACCATTGCTTCATAGCAGGCACTGTCACCATGTGGATGATACTTTCCGAGCACATCCCCCACGGTACGCGCTGATTTCTTAGGCTTACTTAATGCTGAAAGCCCTATTTCTGACATTGCATAAATAATACGTCGTTGGACTGGTTTTAAGCCATCCCCGATATGGGGTAATGCCCGGTCTAAAATGACATACATGGAATAATTTAAATACGCTTTTCGGGTAAACTCAGTAATACCTTGTTGCTCTGTTGCATCGAATGACAGCGTGGTTTGCATTGCTTTAAATCCAAAATTAAATACTTATTCTCTAATTCTGCATGATCATGCCCGACAATCAAGCTGAGACCATACTATTTTTGCTCAAAAAAAACTATTATGGAATAATAATTTATGTTCATTAGAATCTCCCATGCTAATTAGCGACCAAACTCAAAGAACAAAAGCGCTTGACCATGAATCATCATTCATTATTCAAGCTCCCGCTGGATCGGGAAAAACAGAACTTCTCACACAGAGGTTTTTAAAGCTATTGGCCTACATTCAAAATGCGCCAGAAGAAATATTAGCCATCACTTTTACTCGAAAAGCGGCCAAGGAGATGCATCAACGCATATATAAATCTCTTGCCTTTGCTCATCAGAGTGCAAATCCACCCACAGAAGCACATAAAAAACTTACTTGGAGCTTAGCAAGAGAAGCGCTCATTAATGATGCTAGGCATGGCTGGAATATATTGACCAACCCTCAACGATTACGCATTACCACCATAGACGCCTTTTGCCAAAATTTGATAAAAAAAATGCCCATACTTTCGTCCATGACTCAAAGTCCCGAGGTAACTGATAACAGCGACAGTCTCTATGAGATCGCAATACAGGCGCTCATCAAAGATAGTGGAGAAGATGCCCCTTGGCATCACGACTTCAGCCAACTATTAAAGTATGTCGATAACAACATCCCACTATTGACCCAACTAATCAAAAACATGTTAGCACGCCGCGAGCAATGGATGCCATTACTGATAGGCAACGACGTTCAAACTCTAAAAGAAACTTTAGAGCAAAATTTTCAATCTATTGTTTGCACCCAACTCACCATGATTATGGGTGAAATGGATGATCTTGCAATTCGACAATGGGAGACACTTATCTCATTCTCTCAAAACATCTTACACACAAAACCAGATGCAACACACTTGAGTTCGAAGATTTCATCGCTCCCAAGCTGGCAACACCTAATAGAGCTCGCTCTCACTGCCAAGCGAGAACCACGCAAAAGCGTCAGAATTGCAGAAGGTTTTCCAGCAGCTACGCAGGGGAAAAGCGCAGATGAAAAACAACAATACAAACAAATGAAGGCCTTACACAAAGAGGCATCTGAAGCACTCAGCCAAAACTCAGCATTGCAAGAAAAATTATTATTTATCGACTCTTTAAATACACATAAATTTGAAGCTATTCAATGGGATATGCTGCAACACATCTGTCAAATACTTAAAATTTCTAGTCAATATCTGCAAATCACCTTTGCCCAGCAAAACAAGGTGGATTTTAATGAAATAAGCCTCTCCGCCATTACGGCACTGGGAAAACCTGAATCTCCTACTGATTTGGCACTTTATTTAGACCACTCTATTCAACACCTACTGATTGATGAATTTCAGGACACTTCCGTCACACAATTTGAGCTCCTTAAAGCGCTAACTCAAGAATGGACACCCAATGATGGACACACTCTTTTTCTGGTTGGTGATCCAATGCAATCTATTTACCGATTTAGAGAAGCAGATGTGCAACGTTTTTTAGATGTAAAGCTCAATGGCATTGGCAATATCAAACCATTTCCACTCACGCTTGAATGCAACTTCAGATCTTCTGAAAATATTATTCAATGGATCAATCAAGTGTTCTCCAATATTTTTCCAAAAATAGAGAATCAAAATCTAGGGGCTATTTCTTACGCTCACTCTACCGCCACACAGGCACCCTCTGACGACAGCTACATCATGCAACATGGATTTTCACATAAGGAAGAAGAAGCTGAATTTATCGCCGAAAAAATTAAGTCGCTTCTGAAGCACGAAAAGCAAAATATTGCTATTCTCGCTCGCAGTCGTAGTCATTTAAACCAGATCATTTTTACCTTGAAAGCAAAAAATATTCCGTATACCGAAAATGAAATTCAACCTCTAGGGAAACTAGATATTATTCGAGATCTAAAGTCGTTAACACTATCATTGCTCCACCCTGCAGATCACACTGCTTGGGCTTCATTACTTCGGTCGCCTTTAATTGGGATGTCATTACAAGATATTCAAAAAATCGTGCAACTAGATCGTAATGCCACCATCTACCAGAACCTCAAAAGCATAAGCCAGGATAGAAGCCACCCATTTCACCATAAAATAAATATTCTCATCACTCTACACCAACCCCAAAATTTAACGGGGCGTAATACAAGTTTACGAGACGCCATTCAGCGTATTTGGCACGCACTTCACGCTACTGCCATCTACGCTGGTTCAGCCCAGCATTGCATGCGTTTCCTTGATCTCTTAGATAAACATGACCAACAAGGATGCCTTCAGGAACGTGACAACTTCCTTAACGAATTATCCATGCTTAAAGCTGAAGCGAGTAATGAAAGTAATGTACACCTAATGACCCTGCATAAATCTAAAGGGCTTGAATTTGATAGCGTTTTTTTACCAAGCCTTAATAGCAAGACGAGATCAGATGATGACTCTCTTTTATTACATGACAGCTACCTAGGAGAAGATTCAAAAGAAAAACTCCTCCTTACGCCACTTTCAAACCCTATGAATAAACAAAAAGACCCACTCTATCTCTTTCTTAAAAAGATAAATCAAAAACGATTGCATTATGAAGAGCAAAGGCTTTTATATGTTGCCGCCACTCGAGCAAAACAAAGATTAATATTAACGGCAACATTTTCTGGAAAAGGAGAACCTACCGCAACAAAATCTTCCCTATTGCAGCATCTTTGGCACTATTGCCAACCTTTTTGGAAAATTGAAACCCCCACAGATACTGGCGATAAAAAAGAAACTATACCTATCCAACCTTTTATAAAAAGAGCACTCAACACCAAGATTCTGGCAACTGGGTCTCAATCAGAGATCCATCCAGAAATCGCTTCAAACTTCCCAGACATCTACCGCGTCAACAGCTATTTTGATCGACAAGTTGGTACTGCACTGCACGCAATCCTTGAAGTAATCCAAATTGAAGATCTCGCCTCTCATGATAAATTAATCAATACAGAACTTAAAAAATTGCGGAATGCGGGCTTCACGTCTAAAGAGCAAACTAAGGCTCAAGGGATTCTCAACATAGCATTGCAAAACACCGCTCAAGATCCATATGCAAAATGGATTTTCGCACACAAGAAAATTGCCTTTAATGAAATTCACACCCATAGAATAACTCGGTCCGGCAAACTCTCTGAGCAAATACTCGATCGTGTTTTTATCGACAAGGATAATACTTGTTGGATTATTGATTACAAAACCTCACAACCAAACGCGAAGGAAACTTTACTAGACTTTTTGCAACGAGAAAAGTTTGCCTATATTCAACAACTAAAACAGTATTATCATTTAATGGCTATCGCCTTTGAGCGTCCAACTAAAACAGCATTATATTTCCCGCTTATTCCTCATTTTTATGAAATCGACCCTCTGAAAGAGGTGACCCTTCAGAAACCAGCGCAATAACACTCCAACCTGCAGAAACAGAAACAACTGAATCAGGTGAAACCACATGCACCACCAATTTAGGGCTGACGGCAAAAAGTTGAATGGCATGTTTATCATTCATTTCTAAGTATTGCTCCCAATTAAATTCTGAAGTGATTTTAGTTGTCTTAACCACAGCACCTGCGTTAACAATATCCCGAAAATCTTCATAAACATATCCATCTGTAAACAAACGCTTCCCATATTTTTTATTCATTTTTGAGAGTTTGATATTTTGACGATTTTCACTTGCGGGTAATAGAAATACAGAATTTGAACCAAATTCCCCATAATATTTTACGGCGGATAGCGTATTAATTTGATCATGGCTTGATAGCCCCAACATTCGCCCTATCCCCACCATCTCCATATGCCAATCGCCATGTTCAGAAGCTGAATTACCATAATAACTTTGCAGGCCTTCCAGACGAGCTGCCTGAATATTTCGCCAACTAACATCCGCCAACACAACAGATAACCCTTGGGCTTCAAGCGCTTTCGCAATCTCTCTTGCAAATTTATTTGCACCGACGATTAAAAAACCTCTAGGGTCTGGCGAAGAAACCCTTAAAAACCTCGCCAGAAATGATGCGGTCAGGCTTGGAATCGTTACGGTTCCAATAATAATCAAGAAAGCAACAAGGGATAATAGCTGGCCATAGATAACATATTCGGGATTACTATTGCCTGCCTCATTAATCAATTTCACAGAAAACAAAGCCGCAACTGCCGCAACCACAATGCCTCTTGGAGCAATCCACCCCAAAAGTACTCTCTCTCTCCAATTAAGATTGCTTCTTAATGTACAAACAAAAACAGCTAATGGGCGTACGATAAATTGCAAACAAAGTATCAAAATGACTGCTGGCGCAATAATGCCTTCAAGGTTGCTAAAGCTTACATTTGCCGCCAATACAATAAATAAAACTGAAATCAACAATAAACTCAAATGCTCCTTAAAATCCATCACTTCCTCAATATGGCTGTTGCGCATATTACCCACAAAAACACCCATAATTGTTACCGATAACAATCCTGCTCCCTCCAAAATATATTCCGCAATCGCAAAACTGACAATCACACAACTCAAAGCAAACAGATTACTCAAGTAATCTGGCACCCAGTGCCGACGAAGCACTGTACCTAAAATCCAACCCGACAAAACACCGAGACCAACCCCCAGTGCTGCAACACCAAAAACATGTATTAGGATTTGTGTTACTGCTTGAAACTGAGAAATGCTGCTAATCGTACTGAAGACCAACGCCGCCAACAATGCACCAATAGGATCAATAAGCATCCCCTCCCATTTAATGACATTGGCTAGATTTTTTGTGGGCCGCACACTTCTGAGTATTGGAACCACAACTGTCGGACCACTCACCGAAGTAATCGCGCCAAGCAACGCTGCGATTTCCCAAGGGAAATTGAGAATATAGTGTGAAAAAACCGTAGTCAATACAGCCGTCATTAACAATCCAATTGTTACCAGATTGCGAACAGGACCACCCATCCCTTTGATTTCACTTAATTTTAAAGACATGCAGCCTTCAAATAAGATAATCCCCACAGACAAGGAGACCATCGGATACAGCAAGTCATCCCCTAAAAGCCTTGAGGGGTCTAATATACCTCCTGGGACATTCAAAACAAGCGCGGAAATAGGTCCGATGATAATGCCTGCGATCAATAGGAAAAGAATGGCTGGTAATTTGAGCTTCCAAGCCAACCATTGTGCAAACATAGCGAGCAGCAAAATGCTCATAAGTATTAAACTTACATCCATTCTTTATTAATCCAGACTTTAAGGTGCCTTTAATTATATTTATATGAATGTAGCAAATTTATCAAAAAAATACTATCTGGTCTCAAAAGGTTGCCTTTAATATGGATACTGCCGCTTACAAGCCGTTTCCTTAATAAAGAAGTGTGATAACAAGATTGCCACCACAAAAGATCCGACACATACCGACAAGGCAATTTGGTACCCTAATAGATTATGGACACCTCCCGCACCCTGAGAATAATGAAGCATCCAGCCTGAAAACATCTGACCAATTGCTGCCCCCATTAACACAAACATGTTATTAAAGCCTACAGCCGTACCTTCTAGCTCTCTTGGCACATTTTCCACCACAATGGTAAATGAAAGAGTCTGCGCTCCAGTTGCAACGCCTAACAAGAAAAACAAACCACTAAATAAGGTCAAACTTGTCATGCCACCCCAAACAATAGCAAGTGTAATCAAAGCACCAAAAACGGCACACATCGTCAACACAGGTTTTCTTTTTTGTAGACGATCAGAGATCCAACCAACAAAAGGGCTTCCAAGCCCAAGTCCCAGCCAAACAAATGAAACAGAACCTGCGGCATCATTCAAAGAAAAACCATGGTGCTGCATAAACGGTACACCGAATAAAGATCCAATCACCTCAATCGCAGGATAAACAAAAAAGGCAAAGACAGCTGCAGCCCAAAGTTGTTTGATTTTAATTAGCTTTTTTAATTTTGCAATCGTATGCCCTTTAGGCTTTACATCAAGATCTGAAATATTTGACTTTATCTTATCTCGAACGACCAACCAGTAAACAATCGCCAACACAACACCAATCAAAACAACAATATGAAAAATCCCACGCCAATCATCATTCGTTACGGTTAAGGCGTAAGCAAATGGCGCTCCTGCCAAAATAGGCCCAATAATGCCCAACACTTGAGTCATGCCGCCCATAAAACCCAAATATTTACCAGGAAACCAGTCTAAGATAATTTTGAACATCATCACAAAAGCAAATGCAGAGCCAAACCCTATGCCAAAACGCCCCCACCATGCACCCATAACCGTATGACTCATACTGAATAGCAGACAGCCAACCGCAGTTACAAGTACTGCAACGGTCCCCATTTTGCGCACACCAAATTTATCAATCAAAATGCCTACTGGAATTTGCATAATCGAGTATGCTAAAAAATACGCCGACGAAATAAAAGCAACTGTAGCGCTATTCGTGCCCAAGTCATGTCTAAAAATATCTTCCATCGCGCCCATGGAAGATCTAAGGAAAAATTCATATAAAAAAAAGCAACCCGCTAAGGTAAAAAATATCCAGCCATATATCGTTGCTTTTGAAAACAAGCCTATTTGTTCGTGTCCTTTGCTCATTTGATTCATCCCATATCCTTTGGTCAATCTTGAAAAATATGGCGCAGTATAGCAAGTTTAAATAAATTACGCTATTTATTTAAACTTGAGCGCGTGTATAAACATAAATCCAGGATATAAACAGCTACTTTTAAAAAATAGGATTTATGAGATAATCTTAATCTAATTACAATTAGATTGCTTTGCGCACAACCTTGTGCATTCAGTTTCCACTAAATTCTGCATATTTATTTTAAGCTTATTCAGCATATTCAACACTACATCTTGTTCGGCATCATCAATATTACTCAACATTGTCATATGTGTTACCGCAACTGACTCATTCAATTCAGATAAAATATTTCTACCCGAATCTGTTAATTTTACACATTTTGCTCGGCGATCCTTAGGATGTGTTTTCTTACAGATATAACCCTGCTGACACAGCCTATCTAATACTCGAATCAAATTTTGCGCCTCTATCTCCAACAAATTTGCCAACTCAATTTGTGTTAAGCCGCAATGCCGGTCTATATAAATTAACGCTCGGCGATCCAATGCGTTAAGACCTAATTTTTTAGCGTGTATATTATAAAGCTTCCGAAGCAAACAGCTATTATCATAAATCAAAAACTCTATTGCCTGCACTAATGACATGCACAATATCCATTATTTTCCTACCTTAAGCACAGAATACCATACTTTAGCATGTGCGCCCACACTCATAAATATTATCATCAATAATAACGAATATATCCATTGACCAAAAAAACGTTATAATGTAACATCACCTTCATTCCCATTATACTTAATCAAACTCAAACATGAAACTATTCACTTCAGTCTTCACATCACTTGTTTTTATAATCAGCGCATCTGTAGCTTACAGTGCTCCCATTAAAGTGCTTGCTGCCGAAAACTTCTATGGAAGCCTCGCCAAGGAAATTGGTGGAAAATATGTTTCCGTTAATAGTATTATCAATAACCCAGATGCAGACCCACATCTGTTTAGCACCTCAGTAAAAACTGCCAAGAACGTTAATGATGCACAAATTATTATCTATAATGGTGCAGACTATGACCCATGGATGGCACAAATGCTTGCTTCTCAGTCTAGCAACAATAAACTCGCCATTATTAATGTGGCAAAATTAATCGGAGTAAAATCTGGTGCAAATCCTCATATCTGGTATAAGCCAGAAACCTTTCCAGCACTGGCAGTGAAATTGACATTGCTATTCTCAAAAATAGAACCTCAACATAAAGCCATCTTTGCAGCTAACCTAGAAAAATTTGATCAAAGTTATCAAAAGGTTTACCAATTAATAGACACCATTACGAGACAGTACAAGAACATTCAGGTTTCTGCAACAGAGCCTGTATATGGCTATATGGCAGATGCCCTTGGCTTCAAAATGAAAGGTTTAGACTTTCAATGGGTTACCATGAATGATAGCGAACCATCGCCAAAGGTCATGTCCGCATTTATGCAAATGATCAGGGAGAAAAACATTCGTATCATGTATGAAAATGGGCAGGTCAACAACCCCAATGTACAGACAGTATTAAACTTAGCAAAAAAAAATAATATTCCCGTTGTCCAAGTCAGCGAAACCTTACCAGAGGGAATCTCCACAACTACTTGGATTGAAAGCTCACTCCAACAAACGTTAGACGCCTTGAAAAAACAATGATTTCCTGCAAAAACCTCTCCCTCGGGTATGGTAAAAATAAATTAACACAACCCTTTAATCTCGAAATGCCCCAGCACGCATGGTATGGTATTATAGGTGAAAATGGCTCTGGCAAGTCTACTTTCCTCAAAACGCTCCTTGGATTGATTAAACCAAGCTCTGGAACGATATTTGTCGACGCAAAATTGCCGCAACAGAAACATGACTGGATTAGCTACATCCCACAGGAAAGAGAAGTCATGCTAGGTGAGCTCACAACCGCCCATGATTTGCTGTTAGCTACTTATAAAGCAAGACAATTTGGGTTGCCATTTTATTCTCAAGCGCTTAAAAATAAAACCGAGCAGTTACTTACCATCGTCGGGGCAGGTCATTATGCAAAACAACCCTTCAATACTCTATCTGGAGGACAGAAAAAAAGGATTTACCTTGCCCAAGCTTTAATGAATAATCCAACGCTGTTACTGCTTGACGAGCCACTAGCCGATCTTGACCCCATAGCAAAACAAAAATTCTTACGTGCACTAAAAGCGATTCATGACCAAACTAAAATAAGCCTTCTCATCATTTCACACGATATGCATGAGATTGCAAACTACTTAGATGGCTTTATTCATTTCAAGAAAGGTGGCGTACATTTCTGCCAAGACTTACCCTGCATTAAGGAGTCTGCTTATGTTTAAATATGCCTTTATGCAATATGCCTTAATCTCTGGCAGCATTATCGCCATTATTTGCGGAATTGTGAGCTTTTTTGTGATTGCAAGAAGAACGGCTTTTGCGGCTCATGCACTTGGACACATCAGTTTAACAGGAGCCAGTGCTGCAATTCTTGTGGGCATTTCTGCCATTAGTGGTCAATTAATTATGAATATCATCTCAGCTATCATTATGGGACTTATGGGTGAAAAAATAAAAAAAAATGATCTTGCCATTGGGATTGTTTTAACTTTCTTTCTAGGGCTCGGTGCATATTTTTTATATCTATACCAAAATAGCTATGCAGGATCTGTCATGTCTATTTTGTTTGGAAACATACTTGCCGTTTCACCGCAACAAATTTGGGTACTCTTAATTCTAGCCATTATCGTTCTCATTGGACTGGTTGTGATTGCGCGCCCACTGCTTTTTTCATCTATTGACCCCACCATCGCTGAAGCTAAAAAAATACCTCAAAAAACACTCTCAGTTATATTTTTTATCTTACTCGCCATTACCGTAAGCATGGCATGCCAGATTGTCGGTGCACTATTAGTCTTTGCATTATTGATTGGACCTGGCGCAATTGCAGCACAATGGTGTGGCAACTTCTACCACTCCCTTACCGCCAGCATTATTATCTCATTGGCAACCGTTTGGCTTTCTCTTGCGGTGGCTTTTTACTTAAATTTACCCACAAGCTTTTGCATCACCATGCTTATTACCATTTTTTACCTTATTGGATTAACCAAAAGCATTATCCAAAAACACAGGTCCTAAAACATGGGGCTACTTAAAAATATCCAATCCCATTGCCAAGCGCAAGGCATCCGATTAACTGAAATACGAGAACAGGTTTTAAATATTTTAATTGCCTCTGAAACAGCTTGTGGGGCTTATGAGATTTTAGAATCCCTGAAAATAAAACGGGAAAATGCCGAACCCATGACAGTATATCGTGCTTTAGACTTTTTATGTCAACATCATCTTGTGCATAAAATTGACGCGCTCAATAGATATGTTTTATGCTGCCACCCCAATGCCAAAAACTGTTTACTACTAATCTGCAAAAAATGTGGCAAAAAACAAGAATTCCATGATGATAAGCTTTATGAGCACTTGGCATTTGTCTCAAAAAAATCTTGTTTTTCAATGGAATCGACATCCCTAGACATATATGGATTATGCCAAAAATGTGTGTCAGAGTCCCATGAAACTTCTAAATTGTCCTAAGATATGCATCCCAACCAGATTGCTGATAAAGTGCTGCTGCTTTTTTTGGATCTTGCGCCTGATAAATACCTCTCCCAACGATAATAATATCAGAACCTTTTTTAACAATAACATCCTCAGGGGTATTATAATTTTGTCCCAAATCATCACCAGAGACCTGCATCTGAACACCCGGAGTCATGGTCACTAAATTCACATCATCGTCAACCAATTTCTCTTGGGCAATAAAGCCAATTACAAAGTTTTGATTAGCTTCTGCCATTTCAACGGTTTGCTTGATATATTGCTCGGAAAATAGATTTCCTTTGCTACTCATCTGCGCCAGCATTAACAAGCCAATGTCACGCCCTTTACAGCCTTCACGCAATCCTGCAATGATACCCTCACCAGGCAAAGCATGTGCATTGATAATATCTGCCCATTGAGTAATACGATAAACGCCATCTCGTACTTGGTGCAAAACTGTATTCCCAATATCTGCAAATTTTCGATCTTCAAAAATCAGAAAATTATGTTCGTCTGCAAGTTGGCGTAATTTAATTGTCAGCTCTGGCGTAAAGTTTTCCACAATATCCATATGTGTTTTTAAAACACATATGTGCTCTGCAACTTGCTCGACTAATACAATCAGTTTTTCAGGGACTACAACATCCACAGAAACTGCCAAGTTTGAAGACTTCAGCAGCATAGTTTGATAGAGTTTTTTTAGGACTGGATGTGAAACACATTCGATTTTTTCTTGAAGCCGCATGTTTATAAAATCTTTGTTTGATCCAAAATTAAAATATCATAGCGGAAACAGACATACTGGTCAAATACTATTTAAATGGGGTCCTTTTAAAGACATATTATCTCGCTTTTTCTTATGAATCAGAGCGCATTACTCGGTCGGTCGCCTCCGCATCGATCTCCCAAAAAACAAGCCTACAGTCTCGTTTTTGAAATTCAGTACTACGTATATGGCTTGGTGGGCTGTGAAATCCCTCAAGCGCACCCTAAAGGCACATTGTCGGTGTGATTTAGGGTGATTGTGGTAGGTGGTAGATTTGGGCGGTTAATTGGCAACGTATTAAACAAAAGTGAGCATCGCTATCAGTTAGCGCGTTGCATTTTCTTTGCCAATCAAGGTAAATTTCAAGTTGGAGATTATGAATAAAGCAAGCTGCTTAAGCCTCGCTTCAAATGCCGTATTATGTTGGAATACAGTGAAAATTACCGAAATCATTACCCAATTGAAAAAGAATGGAGAGGTCATTAGCGATAAAACTTTGACACACATATCGTTACTACTTCATAAGCACTTGATTACCATGGCAAAAAATGCGACTTAGAGGCACAATATAATTACAGACCTATGAATCCAGGAACCTTATTTGAAATTCTCTAGCCATTTTCGCTTCTCCGCCTGTTTTCATTCTCATCTTGGGCTGACAGACATCAATTTTTTAAATGGGTTTTGTGGCTAGCTATTATACACTTAAGTAGGGACAATTGTCTTGGTTGCGCTCTATTCTCTCAGAATTAAAATAGTACAAAGTTGGCCCTTGCTGCAAGCGTGTTGCTCGGTCGTTCATACAAGATTTTGGCTCCTGCCAAAATCGAATCACTACCCTCGCAGATGGTTTTGCCTCAGACGCCCACCTCCGTACCGATCTTCCAAAAAACAATACAGTCTCGTTTTTGAAAGCCAGTACTGCGTATATGGCTCTACGGGCTGGGAAATACCTTCCAGCTTCCAAAGGTCGAAGCGCTACGCACAATCTCTCAATGGAGCCGAAAGGCAGCCCTTCTGAGGACTACTCGACCTCGGCTTCGCCTCTCCCTGTCTCGCAGCGGCATAATAAAAAAATGCCCATAAGGGCATTTAAAGTAATTGACTAAACGTTATCTACTCTAATGAGAGAATGCAGAAATTCTTATCCAAGCTTTCTTCTCAAATTTAAAGTTTTTCTTCAATTGCTTATACTTCATTTCCAGTTCAGCAATATGTTCACGTGAAAGTTTTTCTTTTCTAGCTGTCAGCCATGCTTGCTTTGCCTTTGTCCAAGCAGAAATAGACTGCGTAAACTTATGATATTGCACCTCGATCTTCTCTTTCCATTCAGCAAGATGATCATGCGTTCCAAGTTTTTCTTGCGCTGTTGAAAATTGAACTTTAGCCTGAGCTGCCTCAATAATCTGCTTCGGTGTTCTCTTTAAATCATGTGTCCAGCCGATTTGTGAACAAAATGAGATTAACCACTTAGATGGATCAAAATCATACCAATGAATACCATTACGATAGTCGCCTGCAAACTTATGATGGAAGTTATGATAGCCTTCGCCATAGCTAACCAAAGATACCAATGCATTGTCACGTGCGGTATTTTGATCCGAAAATGGGCGTTTACCAACAAAATGCGCCAATGAATTAATAAAGAATGTGAAGTGGTGATTTAATACCAAGCGCAATAAACCCGCTAATAACAAGCCACCCAAAATGCTACCATAAGCCCAACCAATCAACATTGGCACACCAAAGCAGGTAAAAATAGCTAGTGGTGTGTAATATTTATGCTGGAAAGCTAAAAGCTTATCTGCATACAAATCATCAACGTTTTCGATGCGCTCTACATCATCTGAGCCATAACGAAGCATCCAGCCAAAATGTGAGAACCAGAAACCTCGCGTTGCAGCATAAGGGTCTTTCTTTTCATCATCCACAAAACGGTGATGTTTACGATGATCAGATGCCCATTTAATCACAGAATTTTGTAATGTGGCAGAGCCTAATAGCATCAACACCAATCTTATGACAAAATTAGCTTTATATGCCTTATGAGACCATAGACGATGGTAGCCAGCTGTAATAGCAACGCCTGTTGCAATCATTGCCACACCAAAAAAGATCCAATCTCCCGCAGTAAATCCAACGGTAAATCCGTACCACGGCACCAATATTAGTGCCAATATTGGTGTACTAATAAGTATTATTATACTCTTCCAAACAGGCTTTCCTGCCGTTTCACTCATACCCATAACTCCTTACTGTTAAAATCAAGCGGGGAAATTGTACATTATTCGTGCAGCAAATTCCAGAAAAATTCCTAATTATGCGTTAATCATAACACAATCCTACTGTAAAATGGGACTAATATTGCCTATTTTTCAACATTCATGTACGCCATCATTCTTGTAACTTAATGACAGATAAAGGAAATGTACAAATAAATCTACTTCCCACTCTGAGACTACTTTCTGCTTTTAGCGTTGCTTGATGGCGAATTAAAACATGTTTTACGATGGAAAGACCCAATCCTGTGCCACCTGTTTCTCGAGAGCGTCCCTTATCCACCCGATAAAAACGCTCTGTTAATCGAGGGATATGCTTCCTTGCGATACCCAATCCCTCGTCTTTAACGCAAAAATAAGCCCCTTTTTTGTCACAGTACCATTGAATTTCAATATTACCACCATCCGGGGAGTAACGTATTGCATTGCTTAATAAATTTCCGAAACAACTGCGCAACTCTTTTTCATTCCCCCTCATATACAGCTTTTTATCTACCTTAAGAGTGAATTGATGCCTTCCCGCACTCAACCCCTCTGCATCTTTAACAAGCAAGGTGACAAGCTCTGAAATATTTAAAAGATAAAGATCACTCCCAGACTGTTTGCTCCCTTCGAGTTTTGCTAATAACAACAACTCTTCCAATAAATTCTCCAAACGCCCCATTTGAGACTGCATTTGCAAAATAGATTCTTTCCAATCAGGCAATACCGCAGGGATTTCCTGCTGCATCATTTCCAAATAACCCTGAATCACTGTTAAAGGTGTTCGCATTTCATGTGAAACATTTGCAACAAAATCTTGGCGCATACGATCAATATGATGCCGTCCTGAAATATCTTGCGCCACCAATAAAATCAAACTCCCTGATGGAATCAGTACCACAGAAAGCATGACTTCTGGCATCACAGGAGAAGGCACCTCAATCGTTCCGCCCTCACGTTCAGTTAGATATTGAGTAAACTCCACCTGCTTGATGATATTTGTAATTTCTTCTTTCTGGTGAATATTTTCATTCATCCCAAACAAGTCACCTGCGATTGAATTCCACCACAACGCTTGATTAGAAGTATTTAAGACAATCACTGCATCACTAATCCCCTCAACAAAAATCTTTGCCCAAAACAACGCTTCGTCTAATTCATGCTCTTGTGGTAATTGCACTGATTATTCCTTAATAAATTTATAGCCTACGCCACGTATTGATTGAATATGATGATCATGCTTTGAGGCTTCAAGGATACTCCTTACCCTCCGAATGTGCACATCTACGGTTCGTTCACTAATTTCTTTTCTCGCATCCCAAACATTTGACAACAAGATCGATCTGGAAAGCACTTTGTTGGGATGTGTCATTAAATATGCCAATAGTTTAAACTCCAATGGTCCTATTTTCAGCTCAACACCATTAATCGTTAATTGATGCGCTGAAATGTTTAAAACAATCCCCCCAGCACTGACCCTCTCTTCTGATTGATTGAAATGACTTGAGCGGCGTAGTAAAACATTAATCCTTGCCAATAATTCTTTAGGTGAAAATGGTTTGGTCACATAATCATCGGCTCCCACATCAAACCCTCGCAGTTTACTACTCTCTTCTGCCCTCGCCGTCAACATAATAACAGGAAGTGTTGAGTATTGCTCATGTTTGCGAAGCTTACTCAAAAACGCAACCCCTGTGGTATCTGGTAACATCCAATCTAATAAAATAAGACTGGGTTTTTGTACATTCAAGCAACTCCAAGCTTCTGAGATACTCGACGCCTCCATGATTTTATAGCCTGCACGCGTTAAGGCAAAGCTTAACATCTGGCGAATGGGTGCTTCATCTTCGACGATCAATATAGTAAAAGCTTTAAACATAATCCTCTCAATGGTGGGTCAATACTAACTTTATTATTCCTTAGCTTAGCCTACCAAGTTTACTATTGACTAGCTTTTCATCCTAAAAATATGTATCCTACGCGCACGATTTATTCTATATAAAATAAACCCAGAGCAATGATATGAACGATGCCATAGACGCCCCAATAGAAAAAAAATCCGCCATCATTGACAAACCTGTTAAACGTTTGTATATCAAAACATTGGGTTGCCAAATGAATGAATATGATTCTTCGCGCATGAAAGAAGTGCTACATCAGCACTATCAAACTGTTAGTACCGATTCGGCTAAAGATGCCGATATTATACTATTAAATACCTGCTCTATTCGCGAGAAAGCACAAGAGAAAGTCTTCCACGAACTGGGTCGCTGGAGAAAATTAAAGCTTAAAAACCCTGATTTAATTATCGGCGTTGGCGGATGCGTTGCCTCACAAGAGGGCAAAAACATCATCAAACGTGCACCCTATGTTGACTTGGTTTTTGGACCGCAAACGATTCATCGCCTACCAGAGCTGATCAACTCAACTCGCAACGGCAATAAATCAGCCGTGGATATTTCATTCCCTGAAATTGAGAAGTTTGATTGCTTACCTGAACCCAAAGCAGAAGGCGTTAAGGCCTTTGTTTCTATTATGGAAGGTTGTGATAAATACTGTTCTTACTGTGTAGTACCCTATACACGAGGCCCTGAATTTAGCCGTCCTTTTGAGGATGTTCTTGCGGAATGCGCCTCTCTTGCAGAACAAGGCGTCAAAGAAATTACATTGCTTGGTCAAAACGTCAATCATTACCTTGGTAAAATGGCAAATGGAGGCACGGCTGACCTTGCATTGCTGATTCATTTTATTGGCGCCATTGATAATATTGGTCGCATTCGCTTTACCACTTCACATCCAGTTGAATTCTCACAATCGCTTATTGATGTTTATGGTGAAATTCCTGAATTAGCCAACCACCTGCATTTACCTGTTCAGCATGGTTCAGATAAAATCTTAACGGCCATGAAGCGCAATCATACCATTCTTGAGTTTAAACAGAAAATACGTAAGCTGAGAGAAGTTCGCTCTGATATTACGATTTCTTCCGATTTTATCGTGGGATTCCCCGGTGAGACGGAAGCGGATTTTGAAAAGCTCATTGCTTTTGTAAAAGAGATTGACTTCGACCAGTCTTTCAGCTTTATTTATAGTAAGCGTCCAGGAACCCCTGCAGCAGACTTAATTGATGACACACCGATGGAGGTGAAAAAAGCAAGATTGAAGATTCTTCAAGAAGTTCTTAGCAATAATGCGTTACGTATCAGTCGTCAAATGGTTGGATCTGTCCAAAAAATACTCGTTGAAGGTCCTTCAAAGAAAGACCCACAAATCATGGCTGGACGCACTGAAAATAACCGCATCGTTAACTTCCCAGGCTCTGAATCGCTGATTAGTGAATTCGTCACTGTCAAAATTACGGACGCCCTTCCCAACTCATTAAAAGGAGAACTCATCACGGCATGAAATCGGTACAATTCGATTTAGAACCCAGCGACAATCATCGTTTAGCTGCTCTTTGCGGTGATATGAATGATAATCTACACCTTATTGAACATTACCTAGCCGTTGAAATCATTCAACGTGGCCACACTTTCAAAATCGTAGGGCCTAAAACTGCGATTAATGATGCGCAAAACTTTATTCTACAACTTTATCAAGAAACAAAAACTGAAAAATATTTTGATAATCATGGCCTCCATGTTGCATTACAAGGGTTTAGGTCAGCCTCAAAAGAAAACGAACACTCGGCAAAAAAGTTTGAACAACAATATATCGTCCAAACAAAAAAACACGCCATTAAACCCAGAACCATCAACCAAGAGCGTTACATAAAACGCATTCAAGAAAACGATATTAACTTTGGGATTGGTCCTGCAGGAACAGGTAAAACCTATCTTGCTATCGCTTGCGCAGTTGCCGCACTTGAGATCAATGTTGTAAAACGTATCATTTTGGTTCGACCTGCCGTTGAAGCTGGTGAAAGTTTAGGATTTTTACCAGGAGACCTCGCCCAAAAAGTAGACCCCTATTTACGCCCTATGTATGATGCACTCTATGACCTCATTGGCGTTGAACAGGTAGGCTTCTTGATTGAAAAGCAGATCATTGAAATTGCGCCACTCGCTTACATGAGAGGCCGAACACTCAATGACGCCTTTATCATCTTAGATGAAGCACAAAATACTACTAAAGAACAAATGAAAATGTTTTTAACCCGTATTGGTTTTAACTCCACGGCTGTCATTACAGGAGATATCACCCAAGTGGATCTTCCAAAACGGATTGTACCTGGACTTCGAGATGCCATTGAAGTGCTTTCAGAGGTTTCTGAAATCAGTATGACTTTTTTTGAAACGGTAGATGTTGTGAGACATCCGCTCGTGCAAAAAGTCGTTGCCGCTTATGAAAAACACGAAGGGAAATAAGTCTCATACATGCCAGCTACCTCACATACACCTACCATTCACTTTGATATTGAAAATCCCCTTAATTTAAACACTCCATCCCATGAGAATTTTACTGCTTGGGCTGAAATTGTATTGTCACATGAAAAAATTTCCACGGCAGAAATTAGCTGCTATATTACCAATAAAATTGAAATACAAACTATCAATAATCAATACCGCAAACAAAATAAACCCACCAATATTCTCTCATTTCCTTTTGACGCCCCTCCGGGATTACCCCAAGACACACACGCTCATTTTTTAGGTGATCTTATTATTTGCCCCGACATTATTGAGCAAGAAGCATTTAATCAGAAAAAAGTGTGCTTGCATCACTGGGCGCATATCACCATTCATGGCATACTACATCTATTAGGTTATGACCACGTTCAAGATAACGACGCTGAAATAATGGAAGCACTTGAAATTAAACTGCTACTACAACTTTCTATAAATGACCCCTACCGAGAATAAATATATGGACGACTCAAGCGAACAATCGCCCCAAAACAAAGAACCGCATAGTCGATCGTGGATTGAAAAAATTGCCCAAAACATTCTCACACCACATTCTCACGAGGACCTTCTCGACATCATTAATGATGCCGCAAAAAAACAAGTGATTGATGATGAATCAAAGGAAATGATTTCAGGTGTTTTGAATATTTCCACCATGCATGTTCGTGATATTATGGTGCCACGATCTCAAATGGTGACACTCTCTATTAATATGACACCTGATGAGTTAATCTCAGAAACTGTTTCATCCTCACATACCCGCGTACCCGTATTCAATGATACCAGGGACGATATCGTCGGCATTTTACATGCCAAAGATATGCTAAAGTTGCTCCATGCAAGCACTGGGCAGGAAACCCCTATCATTAATGAAATTTTACGGCCTGCCACTTTTGTCCCCGAAAGCAAACGCCTCGATAGCTTGCTTAAAGAATTCAAAAGTAGCCACAACCATTTAGCCATTGTGGTGGATGAGTACGGTTCAATTTCTGGTTTAATTACTATTGAAGACATCTTAGAAGAAATTGTTGGTAATATTGAAGATGAGTTTGACGAAGAGGAGCATCGTATTCAAAAAGTATCTGACTCAGAATTTCACGTTGAAGCTATCACCGAACTAGATGAGTTTAATGATTATTTTGACTCTGGATTCAATAATATCGAAATTGATACTATTGGTGGACTGATTCTTCAATCTATCGAGCACTTACCTGAACCGGGTGAAACGATTACGCTTGGCAATTTCACTTTTACCGTGTTAAATGCTGATAAACGTAAAATAAATACTCTCTGTGTCACACTGAATGAAACTGCAAAATATTAAACTCTCGCCAAAACTCATAGATCTTATCGCTTTCCTTTCTGGTTGTATGCTGGTCTTTGCTTTTTCACCTTTTTATCTAAGCCCGCTTGCATTTATATCCATCGCTTTTCTTTTTCTAAGCTGGATCAAGGCAAACCCAAAACGAGCGGCTTGGCGTGGTTTTTTATATGGCATGGGGAGTTTTGGTGTTGGCGTGTCTTGGGTATTTATCTCAATTAACACCTATGGAAATACAAATATCTTCGTGGGTGGGTTCATTACTTTTGCTTTTATCTTTGCATTATCCCTATTTCCAGCACTTGCCGGATTTCTTTCTACCCGATTTTTCAAAGAAGATTTAGCCCTACGCACCGCTGTTATCTTCCCTTCCGTTTGGGTGCTTATAGAGCTACTACGTGGATGGGCTTTCACAGGATTCCCTTGGCTACTCTTAGGTTATACTCAAACTAATACTTTTATAGGTGGGCTGGCTGCCATTGGGGGAGTATATCTCGTGAGCCTTGTCACTGCCTTTCTAAGTGCGCTAGTAATCGTATTTATACGCTACCCCTCCACAAAATATAGATTGCTCACCATTATTCTAGCGACCATCATACTGCTTTGTGCACTGCTCGTTTATAAAAAGGAATGGACTCAGCCACTAGAAGAAGGGGCAGTTGGTGTAACATTAGTACAAGGGAATGTACCTCAGCTATTAAAGTGGGATCCCAATGAGGCACAAAAAATATTAGACACCTACTACACCCTAACTCAAAATAATATGTCTACCTTGGTCTTTTGGCCTGAAAATGCAATCCCCATGTTTGCACAGCAAATAGGCCCTTATATGCAGGCAGTTGAACAACTTGCAGATCGGCACCATAGCGCCATCTTAATTGGCATGCCCTATATGGATAATAACACCAAAGCTTACTACAATAGCGCAACCGTACTCGGCTATGGGCATGGGCAATACCTCAAGCACCACCTTGTTCCCTTTGGTGAATACCTCCCTCTACAGTCTTTAATTGGCCCTGTTTTGCAGTTCATGGATATTCCAATGTCAAACTTTAGTGCAGGACCCCTTCATCAGCACTTGCTAAATATGGATAAAATTCGTGTCGCGCTTTCTATTTGCTATGAAAGCGCTTTCCCAAACCAAATTCGAGAACAATCCAAACACGCTAATTTAATGGCAATCATCAGTGATGATGCTTGGTTTGGAAACTCCTTTGGGCCTTGGCAACATCTACAAATTGCACAAATGCGCGCCATTGAAAACGGTCGGTATGTTGTTCAAAGCACAAATGATGGCATCACGGCGATTATTAATGACCACGGCGAAGTGGTCAAACAAATCCCTCAATTCAAAACAATGGTCTTAAAAGGTTATGTCCTCTTTTTTGAGGGCAGCACGCCCTGGCAACGCTACGGTGTCAGCCCCATTATTATGCTGCTTTTTTTAATGATATTTATTGCGGTACTGTACAAACGCCCATTTACAATACAGCGCAAGAAGCATTAAAATAGCACCAAACAACAAAACAGT
>CAUZSH010000026.1:0-23609 GCA_963582935.1 Gammaproteobacteria bacterium | reverse complement strand
TACTCAACACCGCCTTTGGACAGCCAACAATGGCAGTG
Source organism: Gammaproteobacteria bacterium (assembly GCA_963582935.1). Classification (GTDB taxonomy): domain Bacteria; phylum Pseudomonadota; class Gammaproteobacteria; order Francisellales; family Francisellaceae; genus CAUZSH01. The sequence goes on along the minus strand of CAUZSH010000026.1, from coordinate 23,571 downwards.
GATACTCATATTTTTCGAGTTTCAAATCGAACTAAAATCGCACCTGGAAAAAATGTATTGGAAGTTGAACAAAAGCTTCTAACAGTCATTCCAAATGAATATAAGATAGATGCGCATCACTGGCTAATCTTACACGGACGTTATACCTGTATTGCACGGAAACCAAGATGCAATAGTTGTTTGATCTATGACTATTGTGAATATAAGAACAAGGAAGATTGAAGGAGCTAAACCATGCTATTTAACAATGACCGCAATGCCATGAGAGAAGTTTATTATCAGAGCTGGCAAAAGAAGTTAAAGGGCGAAACGCTGAACCCAACAGAAGCCATTATTAGCACGGTTATTACTGAACACCCTGAATATCACAAAATTTTTGATAAAAAACAGAATCATATTGATAAAGATTTCAGCCCTGAATCAGGGCAAACAAACCCCTTTCTACACATGGGACTTCATATTGCCATTCGCGAGCAACTCGCGACGAACAGACCCTTTGGTATCAAAGGCATCTATCTCGAGCTGATGAATAAATATCAAGACAATTCAACCGTCGAACATATGATGATGGACCATCTGGTCGAGACAATGATGGCATCACAACGCACTGGACTTCCTCCCAATGAGCAAAATTATCTCCAAAGTCTACGGCAGCTTTTAAGTCAGATATAAACCAGTTCAAAATACTCACGATTACGCTATACTGAACCATAATCACCCGTCAAAAATCTGACTTCAATGAGCAGAACATGAAATATAAGCAAGGGATACTTCTCAGCAGCAAGCAACCTTCAGGGCTCTGGTTTATCTGTGCAAGCATTCTTTTTATTACCTTTGGGCTGACCTCTGTCCTGACTTTATTTGGTGGTTACGGTGCTCAAGTACTAGGGTTTGAAGAGAACTACGCCACCGCTCTTTCCATTGGCAGCTATTTATTTTTAATGAATTTCACTGCCGTTGCAGGTGGAATGATCGGTCGAAAATACGGCCACAAAAGAGTCGTCTCTCTTGGCGGATTGTATGCCGCCTTTGGTCTTTGGATGATCTCCATCAATAACTTGGCGCTGATGGGACTCGCCGCATTTGCCGTGGGTGCTGGACTCATTATTCCCAATATCTATGCATCATTAAGTCGCTTATATTCTACCGACGATCCAAGACGCAATGCAGGCTTCACCTTATTATTTATGACGGGTAATTTTGGCATATTTCTTAATAGCGTCATTGCAGCCTATCTTGCCAAATATATCGGCTATGACCATGCCTTTTTGATCTCGGCAGTTTTCACCGTCATTGGCACCATTATTTTTGTACGATTTGATAAAGATATTGCCAAACAATCTTTAACCACCCCAAAAACCGACACTGCAAATTCTACCAGCAGCGATGCAACGCTCGCAATCATTGGACTGATGGTGATCATTACAGGCTTCACACGTTATCTCCTCGACAATCTGTTACTGAATATGATGGTGATGATCTCCTTCTGTCTCATCTCAATCATTTACATTGTCTATCTCGCCCTTAAGCACAAAGGGGTCTCCAGACATAGACTTCTAGGTTTACTTTTTCTCATCATTATCTGCATCAGTTTTTGGTTTGCTGAACGCCTGTCATCTGTGGTGTTTATTGAGTATTCTGGGATGCTTACACATGGAAAAATATTTGGGTGGACGCAAGCACCTGAAGATATTGTAAACCTCATCAACACGCTTGTTATTGCGGTGGTGGCCATTATTTTTGCACTGTACTGGACAAGCAAGAAAAAAGGTCAGTTTTTTCTGACGCTCCCCGCACTCATCGCCATTGCACTTTTATTATCAAGCGCCGCATTCGTTTTACTTTGGCTTGGAGAAAAAGCAGGAGATGCCCAACACTTCATGGATGCCAGCACCTACCTCATCGCCTCTGTTTTTTTAATGGCCATCGCCAAAACCATTGCCATACCACTATATTACGGCATGGTTGGAAAGCTTGCGCCTCGAGAATATGAGTCTACTTTGATCGGAATCATGCAACTTTTTATTGGGTTTTCAGGGATTGTTGCAATCGCCCTAACACACAATGCCTTTCCCCATGACATCATCATCCAATCTACTGAATATAACACAATTAGCGTTGTAACTACGGGGTTAATTGGCATACTAATTATTCTAGCCCTATTTTCATTCTTGATCTCAAAAAAGTGGCGCCGCACTTTGATTGATGAAAAATCTTAATATTTTTACACAATACTGCCGACGAATGGCTTCCTATCCAAGCAATTTTTGCATATAATCTTATCTGAATATAATTTGTACCATTCATAAGGAAATAACAACATGAAACAGAACAATCCATGGGGTCCAAACTCAAACATGAACCAACGACCGAAAAGCCAAGCACAAACCATCGATCAGTTTTCAACGGATCATCAGATTGCTGCGAACAAAGTTCTTAGAAATACCTATTTAATGCTTTCTATGACATTATTGTTCAGCGCGATGACTGCCGCTGTTTCTATGTCTATGGGATCAATACCGATTAACCCAATCATGATGTTAATCATTTACTTTGGTTTGCTTTTTGCTGTGAATAAAACAAAAAATAGCCCAATGGGTATTGTGTTCACTTTCGCCTTAACCGGATTTTTAGGCTTTGTCATTGGACCCATACTAAATTTTTATATCACCACGTTTAGTAATGGCTCTGAGCTTATTTTGATGGCACTGGGTAGCACTGCTCTGATATTCTTTGGTTTATCCGCACTTGCGCTGAACCCAAGACGTAACTTCACAAGAATGGGCGGGTTTTTATCCATTGGGATCATTGTCACATTGGTGGCAATTGTGGCAAATCTATTCTTACAGATTCCAGCACTTGCGCTTGCAATATCTGTGATTCTTGCGCTGATTTCAGGTGCCTTAATCATGTGGCAAACTAATATGATTGTTAAAGGTGGCGAAACAAACTATATCATGGCAACCATTACCTTATATGTTTCTATCTTCAATATCTTTATTGTGATTTTACAATTCTTAGGTATGTTTGCGGGTGATCGCAACTAGAAAACATCACCTTTCCTTAAGAACGATTAAAAGCCCACAAAAGTGGGCTTTTTTATGCTTATCTATTCAGCAACATCTCAAGATCACTTACTTTCTTTTTATAATGATTTAACTCATCCATTAACTCTAATGCCATGGCAACGCCTGCAACATTCACCTCAAGGTCATGGTGAATGCGTATGGCTTTCTTAAGACGTAAAATATCCACGGAAGAAAACACCCATGATGTTTCACTTTCACCCTTTGGCTCAACAATTGTAAAGTCCACCATTTCAATAATGACGGTTGCCTCCACATGGCACACCTCACATAACTCAACAAAGGTATACGACACCTCAGACTGTTCTTCAAAATAATGTGACATATCCTAAGCTCCTTCTGTACGTGGGTTAAAGTCAAACTGCTTTGATAGATTCTCAAAAGCTCTCTTATCACTTTCTGAATGCAATACAGGATTGATAATTTTAAACTGTACAAATTGATCACCATCACTTGTCAGACCAAGCCCTTTCAAGCGCATTTTTTTACCCGGCCGTGTATTAGGTGGCGCCTTCATGCTCACCTTTCCTTTCAAGGTTGGCACATCAATACTCGCGCCTAATGCGGCCTCCCAAGGAGAAATAAAAACAACTGTCGTAATATTTTTACCATCAAGCACAAATAATTTATGTGGCTCCATGTGTATTTCAATAAACAAATCACCATTTTCACCGCCATTTAACCCGGGCTCTCCCTGCCCTTTTAGGCGAATATGTTTCCCTGATTGAATCCCTTTTGGGATCTTGATATTTAAGGTTTTTGTTTCTGTCTCTAAGTGCCCACTCTGCCCTGGTTTATTGATTGCCAACTGGATTGTCTTGCTCGCACCTTGAAAACTATCTTCTAATGAAATATTTAATTGATAATGAAAGTCTTGTCCACGCATTTTATATTCTGGCTGACGCGCATGTCCTCTAGGCCCGCCTTCTCCAAACATAGATGAAAAGAATGCATTTAATTCTTCTTCGGAAAATTCCTGTTGCCCGCCTGAAAAAGGTTGCCCTTGGTGGCGCTGCTGCGCTCCTGCATGAGAATGTGCCCCAGGTTGAGGTCCATATTGCCTCATTTGGTCATATTCAGCCCGTTTTTTTTCATCTTTTAAAATGGCGTTGGCTTCATTGACTTCTTTAAATTTCTCTTGGGCATCTGCCTCACTGCTAACATCAGGATGATACTTTCGTGCAAGTTTACGGTAAGCTTTTTTAATTTCTGGCTGCGTGGCATCTTTTGAGACGCCCAAAATTTTATAGTAATCTTTGAGTTCCATAAATGTTGTCGTAAGGAAAAGGTAATTTCTAGTCTAACTTATCTTATGCCAAGGCTCAAACCCAACCAGCCACATCCAAAGCCGAATAAGTTAAAATAATATTTGCACCCGCACGCTTCATTGAAATCAAAGCTTCCAACGTGACTGCACGCTCATCAATCCACCCTTTCTCAACTGCCGCCTTAATCATGGCGTATTCGCCACTGACCTGATAAGCCACCATAGGCAGACAAGATACTTTTGACACATCAGCAATAATATCTAGATACGCTAGCGCAGGCTTTACCATCAGATAATCTGCACCTTCTTGCTCATCTAGCAAAGCTTCTCGAACAGCCTCTTTTTTATTGGCATAATCCATCTGATAGGTTTTACGATCGCCTTTTAAGGATGTACCGCTCGCCTCTCTAAAGGGGCCATAAAAAGCAGAAGCATATTTCACCGCATAAGACATAATCGCAACAGATTGAAAATCTGCATCGTCTAGCGCTTTTCGTATGGCGTAAATCATGCCATCCATCATGCCACTAGGTGCAACAATGTCCGTACCCGCCTTTGCATGTGAAACCGCTGTTTTACCTAACAAAGTTAAGGTTGCATCATTTTCAACAACAGCTTCAGCTGTATGCCCTTCAGAAACCACACCACAATGGCCATGATCGGTGTACCCACACAAACAAACATCTGTTGCAACCACTAAATTTGGTGCAATGGATTTTATTTTACGGATCGCTTCCTGCACAATACCTTGATCATCATAATTTTCAGAACCACAAGCATCCTTTAACGCTGGCACACCAAAAAGCATCACCGCAGGAATTTTTAAGCGCACCACTTCTTTGATTAGCTTCTCTAAGCAATCAATAGACCAATGATATTGCCCTTTTAATGCATCTATGGGTTTTTGAATATTCTCACCGTGCACGACAAAAATGGGGAACATCAAATCGTCAACAGAAAGGCTAACCTCTCGTACCATTCGGCGAACACCCTCAGAGCCTCTCAACCGCCGAGGCCTTGAAATAGGGAAGGCCACTATTTCGTGATTTTTTTATTTTTATCGTGGTTCTTGCGATACAAAACCACAATATTTCCGATATTTTGCACGGGCTCGCATCTTACTACAGCACAGATTTCAGTCGTCACCGCTAGGCGGCTTTCCTTATCTGCCCCAGAAATTTTTACTTTGATCAGCTCATGGTGCTCAATCGCACCTTTTAGCTCTTTGATCACATTTTCGGTCAAACCTTTATCGCCAATCATCACAACTGGCTTAAGTTTATGTGCTTTCGCCCTCAACTCATGTCTAAATTTGGGTGTTAAACTCATGCCCCTTCTCCTATCATATTGATATATAAATTTTCTAATAATAATGATTGATTCAAATTTAAATCTTGGTAACGCATATCATTTATCTTCAACAGCTGTCGATATATTTTATAGACATTATTGGGATCAATGCGAGCCGCTATTGCTTTTAAAACATCAACGCTATCTTGGCTCATAATATAAGCATCACTTAAATTGAATTGCATCTTATACAAGTCACAATAAATGTATGTCAGCCAATAAACGATTTCATCCGATGATCCCAATAACAGAGACTGCTCTGCCATTTCAATGGGATTTTCCGCTGAACTCAACATGGATAGCAAGGCATCTCTAATTTTTAATGACTCCGAGCCTTTTAATAAAGTTAAGGCAAAAAATGGACTTTGGTTTGCCAAATTCCAAGCCTGTTTTATTGAAACCAAAGTTTCTAAGATAACTGCGCCTTCAACCCCAGCCCTACTTTCCAACCAAGGCAAAACATCCGCATCTTCTAGGACTATTTGTTGTCGTTGTACTCGACTGAGTATGGTTGGCATCACCTTTTCAGGGTGGGCGCTTGTTAATAAGAAATAGACAGATTGATTCGGTTCTTCTAGGGTTTTTAGCAGGGCGTTGGCAGCCGAAGTATTTAATAGCTCAACTCCCTCAATCACAATAACACGCGCACCACCACAATATGCCGTATTTAGCAGCATATTTATGACCTGTTGCACCGCCTCTAGCTTAATATGCTTTCCATCTTCTGGCGTAATGTTAAGGTAATCTGGATGTCCATCTGAGCTTGAAAATAATTGGCACGATTGACACTGTTGACAAGGGATGTTTTTCCCAGTTTGGCATAGCAATAAAGAAGATAGTTGTCCAATAAATTTATCTATCCCTATATTGTCAGGGGCATCAAATAAGAGTGCTTGAGGCAGTATGTTCTGCTGATAACATCTTAATAAACGTTGATAAACTTGCTCAAACCAAGGATACATAAAAGTCTACAACCCTACACGAAATAGGCTTTTTTCAACGGCCGCATGTAGCTTATGGAATCGTCCTTTCTTAATTTTATATTGCACTTCATAAAGCTCGCAATTCTCTTTTTCATAAGCAAAAAGCAAATAGTCATCACTCGTCATCAACTTATCCACCAACTCTAGATTATGCGCATCATGCCCAAACCAATACTCGCCCGTTGCCACTTTATCTAAATCAAGATTCTCTCTATATTTTATAATATGGTCTTTGAAAAGATGGTGTACTTCTTCTAGTTCCTCTTTAAATTTCTGACGTCCTTCCTCTGTATTTTTCCCTAAGGTTGTTAAAGTTCGTTTGAATTTTCCAGCAGTGTGTAGCTCAATATCTACCCCTTTATCTTCTAAGAGGCGATTGAAGTTTGGCAACTGAGCAATCACACCAATAGAGCCGATAATGGCAAAAGGTGCCGCAATCAATTTATCAGCAATAACCGCCATCATATACCCACCACTGGCAGCCACCTTATCTACTGTAATGGTCAACGGAACGTGGCTTTGCTTAATTCTTTCAAGCTGTGACGCCGCTAGCCCATAACCATGAACCACGCCACCACCACTTTCTAACTTGACCACGATCTCATCACTGGGCTTTGCCACCCGTAAAACAGCCGTGACCTCCTCTCTTAAGCTTTCTACCTGTGACGCACGCATATCGCCATCAAATGTCAGCACAAAAATACGTTTTGCATGAGTGTGTTCTTTTTTTGCTTTTTTACGCTCTTGCTTGATGATTCGTTTTTCTGCTTTCATTTCACGCTTTAAATCAGAATGGGTATATATTCCATGCTCAAGTTGGCGCTTCATCTCTTTATAGTGCGTATGCAAAGGTCTAATGGTGAGCTTACCACTTTCTTTTAATTTCCCTTTTGCCGCCGCGGCAACAATCCCTGAAACAATCAACAAAATGGCCACTACAATCGTGATCACTTCAAGCAAAAATATCAAATAGTCAGCAAGGTGCTGTGTCCAAATCATGGTGAATCCTTATATTTCTTCCAATAACTCTCAAGTCTCCCCCTAATTGTGAGACCTCATCAAATTCAAAACAATACTTATTAGCCATTTTAAGCAGGTCAATATCGAATAATGGTCTTGCGCTCTTGCCCATTAAAATAGGGGCGATATAAACCCAAAGTTCATCAACCAATCCCTCCTGAATAAACGCACCTGATAGCTGGTTCCCAGCTTCGATCATCACATCATTTACACCTTTTTCTGCCAAAAATGCCAACACCGATTTTAAAGGGATTGATTGACTACCTTCCTGACTTTGTAATGAAATCACTTCGACACCTAATGCTTGAAGCGCTTGGAATTTATCTTTGGCATAAGCATCATCAAGGCAAATAATAAGACACGTATTGGGCTCACAAAATATTTTAGCCGTTAAGGGTATTTTTAAAGTGCTATCCAATACAACCCTCAAAGGTTGTAAAACAGGGTCGCTTGGTTTTTCATCCCAGCTCTCTACCCGAACCGTCAATGCAGGATCATCAGCCATCACCGTACCTATACCTGTGATAATAGCACCACTTCGCGCGCGTAGTTTTTGAACATCTAGGCGTGCTTCTACACCCGTAATCCATTTACTTTCACCGCTCTGCATCGCCGTCCTGCCATCTAGGCTCATTGCCGACTTCACACGAACATAGGGCAATCCAGTGGAGCCACGCTTAAAAAACCCTTGATTCAACAATCGACATTCATTCTCTAAGCAACCCACTGAAACCGGGATATTTGCGACTTGTAGCCGTTTGACCCCTTCTCCAGATACGAGAGGATTAATATCCAGACAGCCTACAATAACTCTGGCAACGCCATGCTCAATCAAGCTTTCCACACAAGGTGGTGTACGCCCATAATGACAGCAAGGCTCTAAGGTAACATAGGCGGTGGCACCCGAAATAGAATGCTTTTTTGCAATCGCGTCATCAATTGCATTGATTTCCGCATGCGCTTGTCCGGCGACAAGGTGGCAACCCTCTCCAATAAGCATATCGCCTTGCATCAACACACAACCCACCATCGGGTTTGGATGTGCAGAATAGCAACCTCGCTTCGCTAAGGAAATTGCACGCCTCATGGCAGTCTCATCAGCCTGTGTAAACATTGTAGGGGTAATCATGGAGGTAGCTTTCAATTAAGAGGCAGGCTTATACTTATTTTTATTCAACAAGCTTTGCTGAAAAGCTTCTCTGACAAACATTCTGTCCGCATATTTTTGGACTTCATTTTTTTTATCTAATATCACGCCGTAAGAGGGCAAACGATGCAAAAGCACCGCCAACGCACCATCTGCAAGCGTCATCTCATCAGACATAAAAAACTCACTTTCTGCAAAGATCGGCGCAATCGCCGTAAAACTATCTTTCAAGGCCTCTTTTGCCTCTTCAGTCCTATCGCTTTTGGTTTCGATCAACTTCATCATCGTGTACCAATCTCTTTCAATACGCATCAGCGCCAGTCTGGTTTTCGCCCGAACAACTGGATACTGTGGCATCAAGGATGGCGAAGGATAGCGCTCATCTAAATAATACATAATGACTTTTGCATCATAGAAAGTTTTGTCTCTTTCCTTTAAAATCGGCAATGCACCATAAGGGCTATGCGACAAAATAAAGTCTTTATCCTTTTTAAGTGACAACTCGACAAGATTATAAGAAATATTTTTTTCTGCCAACACCCAACGAACTTGTTGGCAATATGGACAATCACGGTCCACATATAAGGTAATAAACATATACTTCAACCTACCTCTTAAATAAGGGGATATTTTAATCTACTTTGGTCTTTTGGGCAACCTCAACTAGAATCAAATCAAACAAAGACAATACTATCGCCCTCTTTAACCGCCTCAATTACGTCACCAGCTTGATATTTTCCAGATAATAAATCACTTGCCAATGGATTTTCAATGTATTGCTGTATCGCCCGCTTAAGTGGTCTTGCACCAAAAACAGGGTCATAACCCACATCACTAATCAACTGCATCGCCTCTTCACTGAGATTTAATGACAGTTCTTTTTCAGCCAAACGCTTTGCCAAACGATCAATCTGAATCATAGCAATTTTAGCAATCATTTCTTGTGTCAATGGTTTAAAGACAACGGATTCATCTACACGGTTAATAAACTCAGGCCTGAAGTGCTGCCCAACAACTTCCATAACAGCAGATTTAATTTTGTTATAATCTCCTTCCGCCGCAAGTTCTTGAATCAAATGTGACCCCAGATTAGAGGTCATAATGATCACCGTATTACGAAAATCCACCGTGCGACCATGACCATCGGTTAAACGCCCATCGTCCAGTACTTGTAACAAAATATTAAACACATCTGGGTGCGCTTTTTCAATTTCATCAAACAAAATTACCGCATAAGGTTTACGCCTTACCAACTCGGTCAAATATCCGCCTTGCTCATAGCCCACATATCCAGGAGGCGCACCAATCAGACGCGCCACCGCATGTTTTTCCATAAACTCAGACATATCAATTCGCACCATAGCATCATCAGAATCAAACATAAAATGCGCCAATGCTTTGGTTAACTCGGTTTTCCCAACCCCAGTTGGTCCTAAAAACAGGAAGGACCCAATAGGTTTGTTTGGATCAGATAAGCCTGAACGAGAACGTCGAATGGCATTTGATACCGCAATCACGGCTTCTTCTTGCCCAATAACACGTTTATCTAAAACACTTTCCATATGGAGTAACTTTTGCTTTTCACCCTCCATCATTTTGGTAACAGGAATACCTGTTATTTTGGAAATTACTTCTGCAATCTGCACCTCTGTCACCGAATTATGAAGCAACGTGGTTTCTTGTGGTTCATCGGCCAAAGCTGTTTTAAGCTGCTCCTCAATCTGTGGGATTTTCCCATACTGAAGCTCTGCCATGGTGGATAAATCTCCAGCACGCTTTGCCGCATCAAGATCAATACGCATCCGCTCCAATTCTTCTTTCAAATGTTGTGCGCCTTGCAACTGTGCTTTTTCAGCTTTCCAAATTTCCTCTAGGTCCGCATATTCTTTCTCAAGCTTTAAAATTTGCTCCTCTAGGTCCGCCAGACGTTTTTGTGAAGCTTTATCTGTTTCTTTTTTAAGATTTTCTCTTTCCATTTTAAGCTGAATCAGTCTTCTGTCTAACTTATCCATTTCTTCGGGTTTTGAGTCAATTTCCATGCGAATATGGCTACCCGCCTCATCAATCAAATCAATTGCTTTATCGGGCAATTTACGATCAGAAATATAACGATAGGACAACGTCGCCGCTGCCACAATGGCAGGATCAGTAATCTCTACCCCATGATGCACTTCGTAACGCTCTTTCAATCCACGCAAGATGGCAATCGTGTCTTCTACCGTTGGCTCTTCAACCAACACTTTCTGGAAACGCCGCTCTAAGGCTGGATCTTTCTCCAAATTCTCACGATATTCATCTAATGTAGTTGCGCCAACACAACGAAGATCTCCGCGCGCCAAGGCAGGCTTTAGCATATTTCCAGCATCCATAGAGCCTTCAGCTTTACCCGCGCCCACCATGGTATGAATCTCATCAATAAACAGGATAATTTGCCCTTCCTGCTTAGATAAATCACTCAGCAACGCTTTGAGACGCTCCTCAAACTCTCCTCGAAACTTTGCCCCTGCAATCAATGAACCCATATCTAATGAAAGCAAACGCTTACCTCTCATACCTTCAGGCACTTCACCATCCACAATCCGCTGCGCTAAACCTTCAACGATGGCTGTTTTACCCACACCAGGCTCACCGATTAAAACAGGATTATTCTTCCTTCTTCTTTGCAGCACTTGCATCGTTCGGCGAATCTCATCATCACGCCCAATCACAGGGTCAAGTTTTCCTTGCTCCGCAAGCGCCGTTAAATCAATGGTATATTTTTCTAATGCTTCACGACTTCCTTCCGCCTCTGCACTTGAAACCGTTTCGCCCCCACGCATATCTGAAATTGCCTGTTGAATTTGAGTTTTCAATACTCCTACAGATTTAAATACACCAAAAAGCACCTTGTCATCAAAAGCCGCCAAGACAAACATTTCGCTAGAAATAAATTGATCTTTATGTTCCTGTGAGAGCTTATCTGACTGCTGCAACATTTTAATCAATGTATTTGAAGGCTGCACTTCTGTATAGCCCTTAGATTCGGGCAACTGCTCTAATGCTTGTAACAACGCTGAGCGCAAGACATTAATGTTTGCACCGGCTCGAGTGAATAAGGATCGAACTGTTCCGCCCTCTTGGTCAACCAACGCCAGCATAACATGCGCCGGCTCTATCTGTGTATGATCTCGACCCAATGCTAGTGATTGTGCATCCGCAATCGCTTTTTGGAATTTTGTAGTGAATTTATCAAACCTCATTTCATCTTTCCTCTCATATTTTTATATTTAAAGATATGGAGGCGAGTTAGAAAGAACACAAGTTTTATTTTTTATGTGGCTGAAATAAATAGGATTTACTTCACTTTTCTTCAGAAAGGCTCATAACAGGCAAGACCTCTCTTTGCCAAATTTCATTAAAATAAGAAAGCGCCTCATACTTATTTAAAACTTGGCTGACATATCCCACCACTCGCGGAATATGTGGTAAAAAATCATCGCGATCATCACGCAATTTCAAGCGAGAAAAAATACCTAAACATTTAAGGTGTCGCTGCAAACCCGCCCAATCAAACCAACGTTTGAAGGTTAAGAAATCCACCCCCTCAAGCTGTTCTTGAAAAACGTCATAAACCATCCGAACTTTTTCATAAACATATTCATCTTCAAAAGATATATAACAATCTCTCAGTAAAGACACCAAGTCATAAGTAATTGGGCCGCAGACCGCATCTTGAAAATCAAGCATCCCCAAGGAATCACTGCTAAGCACCATTAAGTTTCTTGAATGAAAATCACGGTGAATAAAAACCTGTGGTTGTACCAGACAAGACTGTGCTAATTCATGCCTTAATCGCTCAAAACCTTGTTTCACGCCGCAGCTTGGCTGGTATCCGATAAAGGGGTAAAACCACTCTGTAAGGAGATCCACTTCTGAACAGAATTTGCGATATTCATAAGCCGGCACCAATGATGAATCAATCTTTCTAAAAGAAAATATCATATCAATAGCCGTGTTATATAACACATCCTGGCAGACCGTGTTTTTAACATGAAACAACTGTTGATCACCAAAATCCGTCAATAAAATAAGTCCAAGCTCTTGATGATAGGCAATACAATCTGGCACTTTCATTCCATAAGATTGCATCAGGCGCGCGACTCTAAAAAAAATATCTGGCTTTTCTTTTTCAGGTGGCGCATCCATCAACACCCATGTTTGATCACCTTGTTTTATCCGATAATATTGACGAAAACTTGCATCTGCTGTAACCATATCAAAGGTATAAGGCTCTTCCCCTAAAAGCATTTTTAACCAGCTATGTATTTGTTCTATTTTAAAATTCATATAAATCTCTGGCTAAAAATCATTGTGGTCGCTAAACTTTCAGGGGCATGTTTGCTCATTATAGATTTACTAGAGGATTCCACAAGACCCATGCACAAAATACACCGTCATTTTAAAACCAAAATTCTTTGTCTTGTCATAACAGGACTTATTCCCTTAATTGGGAATACGAAGATCACCAAAGACAACCCCCTGAAAAAAAGCTGGGTTTGCAGCGCCTCCAAAGATGGCGCGTGGGCGTGCTATGAAACAGGCAATCAAACCGCACAGCTTTTTAGCAACAGCATGACCGCTGGAAATGAAAAAGATGCCATCGTTGCCAAAGCATTGGGTTGGATCCCAACCGACAACCCAAATTCGATTACTGGCGGTTATTACTACCGCCCCGGCCAATACGCGAACTCCGACACACCTACTGGAAAAACATCCATCAACTTTGCCTCAGTAGAAGCAAGACCTCAAGGCACCTTAATGGTTTCAGGTAATGTCGAAGTCTCACGAGGCACGCAACATTTATCCGCAAGTCAGGCAACCATTACTGCCGACCCGGACACCAAAAAGGTGCAAACACTGGATGCAGAGGGAAATGTCAACCTTAGCCAACCAGGTCAGCTGATTGTCAGTAACCGAATCCAAACAGACCTTTCAACTGACCATTCCGTACTTGAGGACACTTATTATCTGCTCAAGGTCAATGAGAACCTGGGACAACAGGGAACAAACACGACAAACATTGATAATTTCACGGGCTATGCCCGAGGTCATGCAGACACGATCATCCAAGAAGATCAAAATCATTTCACTTTAAAAGATGCCACCTATACCACTGGCTCACCTTTTGATCATGACTGGAGCTTATCTGCCAGCGAACTCAAATTCAACAAAGAAGCGGGGTGGGGACAAGCCTATAATGCGGTCCTTCACGTACAAACCATACCCGTTTTTTACTGGCCTTATCTTGCATTCCCGATTAATGACAAACGAAAGTCAGGATTCTTATACCCTACTGCGGGTTACAACAGCAACAGTGGTTACTACTACTCACAACCTTATTACCTCAACTTAGCACCAAATTATGACCTCACCCTAACCCCGACTATTTATTCCAGTCGAGGGTTGATGTTAGGCAGTACTTTCCGCTACCTTACGGAAGAACATAAAGGCGCCATTGGGATTGACTATATCCCTTATGACAAGCAGAAAAAAGAAGGTCGCGCCTCTTTTGCGTATCAAGATGCAGGGCAGTATACTGAAAACCTATCCAGCGCCATTAACTTTAACTATGTGACCGACGAGGATTACTATAAAGATTTTGATGGTAATAATATATTTTCCACCAACAAAACTTTGCTTACCCAAGAGGGACAGCTTAATTATGTGGATCAAAATTGGAATGTAAATGGTACCGTTTTAAACTACCAAGTCTTAGATAATGACCTGTTTTTAGATAACCAACCTTACTCCACTCTGCCTCAAATCAGCGCAAACGGTTACTTCCCTAATACCATACGTTACATCAACTACGGCTTAGACAACCAATTTACCTATTTTCACAAAGGACCATCAGGTGGCGTAAATCAAGTCGATGGGCAGCGTCTTTATGTTTCCCCTTATATTGCTGCACCCCTACAAAGAACTTGGGGACACTTCACACCCAAACTAACTCTAACCCAAACAAATTATCAGTTACAAAATACAGGAGAGGTTGCCACCCCTACTTTTGGACAGAAAGCTTACCCTGACAGCTCAATCAGTCGAACCCTGCCTATTTTCACGATTGACACAGGTCTCACCTTCGACCGAAGCTTTACCTTAAATAAAAATAAGTATACGCAAATTGTAGAGCCACGATTGTTTTACAATTACATCCCCTATCAAGATCAGAGCAATATCCCGCTATTTGACACAAGCTTTACCAACTTCACCTATGATTCACTATTTCAAGCAAACCGCTTTACCGGTTATGACCGCATTAACAATGCAAATCAACTTTCCTATGCCTTACAAACAGAAGTCAATGATGAGAAAACAGGTCGCCTTTTATTGAGTGCTGGAATTGGTCAAATGGTATATTTTACCAAACAAAAAGTGGCCCTCTGCCGAAATAATGGTTGTATCGATACTGAAAACCCTTCTGCTAAGAATCAATTCTCAGATACCGTCGCTTTTTTAAACTATCAGTTTATCACGGATTGGTACCTCCAGAGCGGCATGTCTTTTGACCAAAACACGGGTAATGTAGACAATCAAAGTTATGCCGTGCAATACATGCCCGACCCCGATCATATCTTTAATTTAAGCTATCAAAACATTGTACATGATTATTCCCTATTGACTCCTTCTGCTATTAGGGGGAATAATGGGGCAGGATCAGCGCCGCCACAAGTATCACAAGTCTCCACTTCTGCCGTTTGGAAATTAACGGAGCATTGGTCAACGGTGGGTTTATGGAACTATGACTTCAACTCTTCACGTACCATTAATATGTATGCAGGATTTCAATATAACGCTGCCAGCTGGGCATTCCGTTTCCTTGCACAAAGATATGTTACCGTCGACAATACAGGCAATAATCCTTCTGTCATCACAGGACCGCTCACAAATGCCATTGTCTTCCAAGTACAACTCAAAGGCTTAGGTGGCATGGGAAGCGGTGATCTCTCCAGCCCTCTAAACCTCATCCCAGGCTATAGCCCTGATACCTCTAATTTCAATTAAAGCACAAGAGGTTTAAAAGTTAGGTATCCATTGGATTCTGCATCTATTCATTCTATAATATGCTATCTCAGTAGATATTGATCCATTTTATTAAGGCTCCTTTTATGACGTATCGTCTCATTTCAACTTCAATCACCACACTGCTTATTTCTAGCGCGCTACTTGTCACCACCTATGCAAACGAAACTAGCAAGCCTGTATCTACAGTACCCGCAACGGCAGACACTGTGAAAGTATTGCCTAAAAGCAGCCCCGAGGTTAAAAAAATGACCTCATCTAAGCCCATCTTGCTGAATGAAGCCATTGCGATTGTAAACAACGGTGTGGTAACTTCATCCGAACTAGCAAAGGGCGTAAAGCAAGCTCGCGCTCAAATTTCTAATGAAGGTATCTCAACCCCTGATACACTCACCATTGAACGCCAAGTTTTACAGCAACTGATCCTGCAAAAGCTTGCTATGCAATTAGCGGATAGAAATAACGTCAAAGTAAGCAACATGGAGGTCTCACAAACCATCAGCACTATTGTTGATCAAAATAAAACCACACTCTCACAGCTTAAACAGCAACTTAAAATTTCAGGTGTTTCCTATAAAGAATATCGCCAGAATCTAAAAACACAGCTGACGATTAACAAGTTGCAACAGCAAGCCGTGGCTGGCTCCATTTTTATTTCCCCTAAAGACATCGATCAATACATTACAAAACACCATAATCAAGATCAAATAACCGAATATGACGTACAACATATTCTACTACCACTTCCAAAATCTCACACACCAGAGGCGACGTCAGAAGCTGTAGAAAAAGCTCAAGCACTCGTTGACAAAATACGCGCGGGCAAACTTAGTTTCACAGAAGCGGCTACTGAATACTCACAAAGTGGCGATGCCTTAGAGGGTGGAAAATTAGGATGGAGAACCACCGATCAACTACCCGACATTTTTGCAAACAAAGTGGTGACCATGAAAGAAGGTGAAATCTCAAAACCCTTTCAAGCTGGGGGCAACACCCATATTCTTTACTTAGCAAAGGCAAAACAACAAGCAACGCAAAAGCACTATATCGAGCAATATAATGTTTCTCAAATCGTGATTAACGTCACGCCTGTTGTCAGCGATGACCAAGCAAAAGCTCAGCTTGAACGTATCTTAATTGACTTAAAGAATGGAACACCTTTCAGTGATCTTGCCAAATCAAATTCACAAAATTATGACAATGCAAATAAGGGAGGGGGTATGGGTTGGATTACACTCACTGAAGTTCCCTTTAAAGTAGGAAAAGAAATCGAGCAAACGGCTATTGGAAAAATAAGCCAACCCTTTAAATCTGACAATGCTTGGCAAATTATCAAAGTCACCAATCAACGTAAAAAAGATGACACCGCAGAATTTATTCGGCAACAAGCCGCTAATGTGCTCTTCCAGCAAAAAGCGCAACAGGCGGTAAAATCTTGGATGATGTCTCTCAAAGACAACGCTTATATTCATATCATTAATCCAAAACTTAAGATGTCCGAACTCTAAAAAATGAAAAGCAACACCACCGCTTACAGAGCAAAAAAATCTCTCGGTCAAAACTTTCTGCACAACAACAATATCATTGAAAAGATTATCAGACAGGCACACATCTTGCCCAAAGACTTCGTGGTGGAAATTGGTCCTGGACTCGGCGCCTTAACCACTAAAATTCTTCCGATTGTGGGTAAATTAAATGTGATAGAATATGATCACAACATTATTCCGATTTTACAAAAAAACTGCCTCGATCTTGGCGAGCTTATTGTACATCATCATGATATCTTGAAATACAATCTCAGTAACCTCATCACAGAAGAACAACAAAAAATAAAACTCATCGGCAACCTCCCCTATAATATATCTTCTCCACTCATTTTTCATTTGCTCAACTATGCCCAGCACATCCAAAACATGCACTTCATGCTACAAAAAGAAATGGTACAACGCATTTGTGCTGCACCTGACAACAAAAACTATGGTCGTCTAAGCATCATGATCCAATATTTTTGTCAGACAGAAGCCTTATTTATTGTACCCCCAACCGCCTTTACTCCTGCACCAAAAGTAGATTCGCAAATTATCCGATTAACCCCCTATGAAAACCCGCCCCACCTTGCCAAAAACTTTGATCTTTTCGCACAGATTGTCAAGGCTGCCTTTGCACAACGACGCAAAACCTTGAGGAATACTTTAAAACAACTTGTTAACAGCGAAACACTCGAGAAAGCAGGGATCAATCCTAGTGCACGCGCAGAAACCATTACCCTCGAAAGCTTTGTGAAATTAAGCAATATCGTTGAGGACTTGTAAATGGCAACTTATGTCATTGGCGACGTACAAGGCTGTTTTGATGCACTCATCAGACTCTTAGACAAAATCAAATTCGATGCTAAACATGATCAACTTATTTTTGTTGGTGACCTCGTCAATAGAGGACCCCATTCCCTAAAAACACTTCAATACATAAAATCACTTGGCACTTCCGCTTTGACCGTTTTGGGCAACCACGATTTGCACTTCTTATGCGTGGCGTTAGGTCACACCAAAATACGTACAAATGACACCTTTGACGATATTTTACAAGCATCGAATAGGATTGAACTCATTGAATGGCTACGCCACCAACCGCTTCTGATTCAGCGGGAAAATTATATTATTACACATGCGGGCATCCCACCCATCTGGTCGACCAAAAAAGCAAAAAAACGTGCCAAAGAATTAGAGAATGTGATTCAATGCGAAACAAGTGTTAATACTTACTTTGCCAGCTTGTATGGGGATACGCCCACTCGTTGGAACAAAGAACTGGAGGGAGTTCTTCGCTGGCGAATGATCACAAACTACTTCACCCGTATGCGGCTATGCAAAAAAAATGGGGCTTTAGAGTTTAAACATAAAACCACATCATCAAACCTACCCGATGGCTATTTACCCTGGTTCTCTCATACAAAACATAAGCTACAACCCAATGAAAAAATCCTATTTGGGCATTGGGCAGCACTTGAGGGAAAAACAGATATTGAGCATGCCATTGCGCTGGATACAGGCTGTGTTTGGGATGGAAAATTAACAGCATACTGTATAGAGCGCAATCAATTTTTCAGTGTAAGTGCTCACAAGAAATGCTAGGCTAGCTAGGCGATAGTGACAAATAAAGGATGAACAACTTATGGCAAAAATACTGGTACTACATGGACCAAACCTCAATATGCTCGGCACAAGAGAGCCTGAAAAATATGGCAAACAGACGCTTGAACAAATTAATGATAACCTAGCAGAGACCGCTGACACACAAAAAATAACATTGCAATGTTATCAGTCAAATTGCGAGGGTGACTTAATTAATATGATCCACCAAGCTTATGAAGATAATGTTGACTTTATTATATTCAATCCTGCAGGTTACACGCATACCAGTATTTCCTTGAGGGATGCATTACTTTCTACTAATATCAAATTTATTGAAGTACACTTATCAAACATTCATGCCCGGGAATCTTTTCGTCACAAATCATTTTTTTCCGACATCGCATATGGTACTATATGCGGCTTTGGTGCCAAGGGATATGAAATGGCACTGAACCAAGCGATTGAATATTGCCAAGAAAACTGTTTTTAGCTGAGGAGTTATTATATTATGGACATGCGTAAAATTGAGCGTTTAATAAAACTGATAGACAATTCAACCGTTTCAGAAATTGAAATCAAAGATGGCGAAAGCGTCGTCCGAGTCTCTCGAGTATCAAGCATTGCCCCAACTGTTGTTGCGGCTCAGGCACCACAAATCATCCATGCAGCATCACAGCCTGTGGCACTGGCCGAGACCATGCCACAGTCTACACCAGAGGCACCCTTACCTGCAGATGGAAATGCTATTCGATCACCAATGGTCGGCACTTTTTACAGTGCGGCATCTCCAGACGCTGCTGATTTTGTAAAAGTGGGCGACAAAATAAATGTGGGCGACACACTTTGTATTGTCGAAGCCATGAAAATCATGAACCAAATAGAAGCTGAAATCTCAGGAACGATTATCGAAATCTTATTGCAATCAGGTGAACCTGTAGAATATGACCAACCATTATTTATTATAAAATAATCCACCTTATTTGAAAGGAGCGTTTCATGATTCAAAAGGTATTGATCGCAAATCGCGGAGAAATTGCACTCCGCATTCTTCGGGCTTGTCGTGAATTAGGCATTAAAACGGTTGCTGCTTATTCAAGCGCAGATAAAGATCTTATGCACGTAAAATTTGCAGATGAAACAGTCTGTATTGGCCCTGCTAAGTCTCATGATAGCTACTTGAATATTCCAAGCATCATTGCAGCAGCTGAACTGACTAGCTGTGACGCCATTCATCCAGGATATGGATTTCTAGCTGAGAATGATGAGTTTGCAGAGCAAATTGAAAAAAGTGGTTTTATTTTTATTGGACCTCGCGCAGAAACCATTCGCATGATGGGCGATAAAGTCTCGGCGATAAGAGCAATGAAATCTGCAGGCGTTCCCTGCGTTCCAGGCTCAGATGGCCCTATTGATGATGACACTAAACGCAATATGAAAATGGCCAAGAAAATTGGTTATCCCATCATTGTTAAAGCCTCTGGTGGTGGTGGTGGTCGCGGTATGCGCGTAATTCGCAACGACGAAGAGCTAGAGCAGTCTATTCTTTTGACCCGTGCCGAAGCAAAAGCCGCTTTTAATAATGATGTTCTATATATGGAAAAATTCCTTGAAAATCCAAGACATATAGAAATACAAGTGATTGGTGATGGTCAAGGAAATGCCGTTCATTTATGTGAACGTGATTGCTCGATGCAACGCCGCCATCAAAAAGTGGTGGAAGAAGCACCCGCTGTTGGACTTTCTGAAAAAGCACGTAAAAAAATTGGTGAGCTTTGTGTTAAAGCTTGTGAAGATATTAAATACAGTGGCGCGGGCACCTTTGAATTTTTATATGAGGATGGTGAATTCTACTTTATTGAAATGAATACCCGTGTTCAGGTTGAACATCCGGTTACTGAAGCGATTACAGGTCTTGATATCATTAAGGAACAGCTACGGGTAGCTGGTGGTCTTGGCTTAACCTATAAGCAAAAAGATATTCGTATTACTGGTCACTCGATTGAATGTCGTATTAATGCCGAAGACCCTTACACTATGATGCCCTCTCCTGGGACTATTGGCATTTATCACGCACCGGGTGGCCCTGGTGTTCGCGTTGATTCTCATATCTATTCAAACTACACCGTGCCACCCTATTATGACTCCATGATTGCTAAAATCATTGTACATGGTCGCACACGTGAAGCGGCTATTCGTCGCATGCAAAGCGCCTTAGATGAGATGATCATTACAGGGATCAAGACGAATGTGGAGCTTCAACAGCGCATCATGGCAGACAAAGGCTTCCAAGAAGGTGGGATGAATATCCATTATCTTGAAAAGATGTTGTCGCAATCATAGCCAATTTGTAAGCTTGCCGACTCCACCAATTTATAACCTTTGCCTTATTATATTTGTGATCTCTACAAACAACTGGTAAAATTCTGCCCAAATCATTATTGAGCACCTCTCTACTATGTTATGGAAAGAAATCACCTTTACCTGCCAAAAATCAGACGTTACTTCTTTAGAAGACTATATGCTTGAGCTTGGCGCATGCTCTGTGACGTTTAAAGATGCAAAAGATACGCCGATTCTAGAGCCGTCTATTGGGGAAACACCTCTATGGGATCATGTACAACTCACCTCTTTATTTACTGAAGAGTATGACATTCGCACCCTTTCCACACAAATTAAGCAAAATGCTAATTTAAAAGCCATTGCACTAGAAACCAGAACCTTTGCAGATGAAGATTGGGAACGTACCTGGATGGATAATTTCCATCCGATCCAATTTGGTCCACGTTTATGGGTCTGCCCCAGCTGGAAAGAAATCCCTGAACCTGATGCGGTTAATATACTCTTAGACCCCGGACTTGCTTTTGGCACAGGCACCCATGAAACCACAGCTCTTTGCCTCGCATGGCTGGATGAAAACATCAAAGGCCAAGAATCTGTGATTGACTATGGTTGTGGCTCTGGCATTCTTGCTATTGCGGCAAAGAAATTGGGTGCGGCGAGTGTTTGTGGCATTGATATTGACCCACAAGCCATTATTGCCACTAGAGATAATGCTGAAAAAAACAATATTCTCCCTGCAACCATTCAAATCTATATGGCCGATGATCAACCCGCATCATTGCAATCTGATATTGTGGTTGCAAATATCTTAGCGGGCATTCTGACTGACCTTTCAGAACACATTACAGCAAAAGTAAAACCTCATGGTAAAATCGTGCTTTCGGGCATTCTCAAAGATCAAGTTGAAGCTGTTTTATTACATTACAGCCAAACATTTGACATGTCAGCCCCCATTTATAGAAATGAATGGGCACTCTTAACCGGCACTAAAAAATGATCTCCTCCTTAACATATATAGTTCAATGTTAACCATTGGCAAATACCAAGCAGAAAATAATCTTTTTCTGGCGCCCATGGCAGGGGTTACAGACCAACCTTTTCGCAAACTTTGTAAACAATTTGGCGCAGGCTGGGTGGTTTCAGAAATGGTATGGTCTCAGTCGCATCTTTACAACACCAAGAAAACCCTTAAGCGCATCGAGCACAGTGATGAACCTTCCCCCAAGATTGTACAGATAGCAGGTGGAGACCCTGAATCCCTAGCAGAAACCGCCCACTATAATGTTAAGGTTGGTGCGGAAATCATTGATATTAATATGGGTTGCCCAGCTAAAAAAGTGTGCAACAAGGCCGCAGGCTCCGCACTGATGCGTGATGAGAAATTAGTGGCTGAAATTCTGCATGCCACCGTAAATGCTGTAACTGTTCCCGTCACGTTAAAAATCAGAACAGGATGGGACGAGACACAAATAAATGCGCTCAATATTGCCAAAATAGCGGAAGATTCTGGCATACAGTCCATCGCTATTCATGGACGCACACGATCCCAAAAATATACGGGCTTTGCAGAATACGACACCATTGCCGAAGTGAAACAATCCCTTTCAATTCCCGTCATTGCCAATGGGGATATTAATACGCCTCAAGATGCAAAAACCATTCTTGATTACACCAAAGCAGATGGTTTAATGATTGGGCGCGCGGCTCAAGGAAGGCCTTGGATATTCCAACAAGTTTCGACCTATCTTGAATCTGGTAAAATAATATCTGCTCCTGACTTAACAATACAACGTCATGCCATCTTGTCACACCTTCAGTCTCTACATCAATTTTATGGCGATTTTATGGGCGCCCGCATTGCACGCAAACATATTGGCTGGTACCTGGATGCACAGCATGAGGATAAAGCCATAAAGCGAGGCTTTAATAAAATAACCGAGAGTGCTGAACAAATAAAACACTTAGAAAACTACTTCACCTTCCGCATATAGTCTAAACCTCTGCTACACTTTTCTTATATATTTTTATAATTGAGTTAATAAAGCATGATGAAAAAACGGCACCGTCAAGTTAACTATAGCCTTTCACGTATCTGATATACTGTAATGATTTACAGTCATAAAAATGAGTCTATCTGTCAAACCTAAACGCCATCGTTACCCAGCTGACATTATTAGCCATTGTA